>DAHVFK010000490.1 GCA_027317055.1 Betaproteobacteria bacterium
TCAGCTTCTCGTTGAGCTGCAAGCTGATGACGCCCGTTTCGTCGTCCAGCCAAGCAACGGCCATTGCTGGAATCCAAAACGTCTTGCTGCCGTCACGGACGGTCAGGACCGTGCTCGCAATTTCGTTAAGTAGAGCCACCACCTGACGGCGCGACATGTGATACCTGAGGCCCAAGGCGCGGGAGAGGTCAGTTGAGTTCGTGGTGAACTCCGCCAGTTGCCTGTCCCACTTCGCCCGGACGCGAAACAGCAGAGCAAGAACAATCCGCATCGCGTTGAGCGAACCCAGGCTCGGTGCGATGTCGGGCCGGTTTCTTAGGCGTAGCCGGGATTTTGGTTCTGGCCTCAGCGAATCAACGTGGTTGCTCAGGACTGCCGTGGCCAGCGGCGGGCGGTGCTTGCTGGCGTCGTCCTTATTTTTCTGGTTATCTCGAACGACAACCCGCTGCGTTACCTCGTCCAGCTCGGCCTCGTCGTCAGCGCCGAGGTCATCGTCGGCGTTGACGGTCCGTTTCCGCAGAAGACCCTTCGCCATCCGTGCTAGCTCGGGTGGGTAGCCGGGAAACTCTGATTCGAAGCTCATTTGACGACTCGCAGTTGCGGCTTCCGCCTGTAGGGCGCAGGCCGATGCCGCAAGAGCAACCGACGCGGTGGACGCAAGGCATCCTCGACCAACAGATTTGCTAGCGCGTCGATGAGCTTTTCTTCAGCGTCCATCGCGTGACGGCGTTCAAGGGTGGCGCGTCGCTGTTTCAACTCTGCTGGACCACGATTGAGGAGGCGCAGCATCGCGCTCACCGTGCAGCGCGACGCGGCAGGATGCGGGGACCGCCGCGCAGCGCGTAGTGCGAGATCAATTGGTGGATGTTCGCGTCGCTGAATAGGGCGATGCGATGGGCGGAGTCCTGCACCGCTGGCGTAACGACTCCAGCGACTACAAGCCGACGTAGGCTCTGGCGCGAGATGCCAAGTCGGCTAGCGGTTTCGCTCGCCGTGTAGAGCAGTTCGCCGTGTGCTTCGATTGTCCGCATTCTGACCTCCTTTTGGGATGTCCCATAAGGAAAGGCCCGGCCAGAGCATGTCTGGTGCGGGCCTTCGCGGTCAAAATGCGATGCGTGAGATTGTCAATTTACCATATTGCACGGTCGCGCGCAACAGGCTCGACCTTACCGCGATCCCCTCTATGAGCTGAGTGCACAAGCACCGAGCGCGATCTTGCGCGCTTCGGTCGCTACTGCTCAATCACGAGCGAGACACCAGACAAGCCGTGCCAGTTGTCGCAATATTGGCGAATATGCAGCGGCGGGTTGCCGGGCAATTTAGACTTCCGAAGATGCTGTGCGCATAATTAGCGTCCATGACAGCAAGCGAGGATCGCAAACATGACGCTAAAGGAATTTTTAGGCGCGACGTTCTCGGACACTGGTCGTCCGAACGACCAGGGGGTGCTATTAAGTCAGCAATATAAGAAACTGCACGAAGCATTTGAGCGGTTCGGCCATCACGTCGCGAACTGCGGCGTAGACCCGCAATTCTTTGCGCAGGACGTGAAGGCTGATACCTCAACGCTCAATAACGCGCTCCTCACTCTGACCGTATTTGGGGGGACTCAAATCCGGCTGTGCTTTGACGCGATCCAGTCCAAGCAAGACGTTCGGGGCAAGGTAACTTGCTTCTTGCTTCGTGGCTACGACATTGCTCAGGACGGCGAACAGGCGAAACGGCGAGAATTGGGATCTTGGGAGTTTGCAGAGGATGGTCAGACAGATATTGGCTTAAGCAAGGGCGATCCTCTCAAAATGACTGAACCAGCGGAGGCCGTAGCCCTTGCCGTAGGTGTCTTGCTCGCGGCCTATTCAGAGAAAGGGGTCGAGGCCGTTTCCAAATGACCGCAACCGCAACCGGATCGGCCCCGCCGCGAGGATCGCGCCTTAGGCGCACGCTCCTGTCAGCTAATGAAGACGCCATTTAATGTAACCAAGTCCTAATTAAGAAGGACGCCCAGACGATTACGATTATTAGCGCGACTGCCGTCCACCATATGATGTCGTACTTCCGCCTTTCCTTTGGCGTCACTGCGAGTTCGCCGCTGTGCGTTGATTTCGGTTGGAGCACTTGAAGCTCGCTACCGCAATAGCGACACCTGTGGGCATCGGCGCGGACAAATTCTGCACACTGCGGGCACTTACGCATACCTTCGCGTAGTGCGCGGCGGTCGAGTTCAGCTTTGTCCGGACTCGCCGCAAGTGCAATCAAACCTCCGATGATTGGCGACAGCATGAATGCGAGAAAGAAGAAACCGGCGCCGCTTCTGCCTTTCTTATCTGCGTAAATACCGACGGCAGCGCACAGCCCAATCCAGAATACTATGAGTAGAAACACGTCCATTCGAACCCCCCAGTGCCACTTAGCTTAGACCATGATCTGGGGACCGAAAAGCGCGCTCGCAATCATCAACGGGGAGAAGGCCGAGCCTCGCGCACGGCGGGCGCTCCGAGCCGGGGTAGGTCGTCCACCCCGCCCGGATGCGTTGCGTAGCGGGCCTCCTGAGCGATCCTCGGGCCGATCTACGCGGCCTCCCGCATGGCCTCTCGGAGCGCAGTCCCGAAGGGTATTTCGATTGCCGCGTGAGTCTCGAATCCCCTGTCATCTTTCGCCGTTATGGAGCCAGGGATCTTCGGCGTAATGGAGCCAGTTTCGGGTGAGGGAAACGGGCATCCTGGCGGGGTTAAGAATGCGTGTTTTTGGTTGTCTTTGCAACCGGGGATCGG
>DAHVFK010000491.1 GCA_027317055.1 Betaproteobacteria bacterium
CTTCCAGGGCGCGCCGGAACACCTGATCGCGGCGCGCACCGCCTGCGCGCTGCCGGCGCTGCGCAAGGACTTCGTGCTCGAGCCCTACCAGGTCTACGAGGCGCGTGCGCTAGGCGCCGACTGCATCCTGCTGATTGCCGCGGCGCTTGGGCCCGAGGCCATGCGCGCGCTCGAAGGGATCGCGCACGAGCTCGGCATGGCCGTGCTGGTCGAGATTCACAACGCATCTGAGCTCGACGCGGCACTGCAACTGCGCACGCCGCTGCTGGGGATCAACAACCGCAACCTGCGCACCTTCGAAACGCAGCTCGAGACCACGCTGGATCTGCTGGCGCGCGTGCCGAGCGAACGCATCGTCGTTGCCGAAAGCGGAATCGTGGTTCCTGCCGATGCAGAGCGTCTCTGGGGTGCGGGGATTGGCGCGTTCCTCGTTGGCGAGGCTTTCATGCGAGCTCAGAACCCCGGAATCGCACTTCGAGAACTCTTTGGCAACGTGTAACAGATTGATTATAAGTGATTGTTTAAGATCTTCGGACTGTGTTGTATCTTAGCAACAGGTTTGCCCAAGAAGAGGAAATAAGACTCGGAAGCGTTGCTCGAATGCCGCACCCACGAGGACAATTCACCTAACTTCTCACGTGAGGGGTTCAGGCGGGGCGCGCAAGCGCCCCAAACTTTCCAACTAGTTGGGAGACTTTTGATGAACAAGAAGCTAATGGCTGCAGCGGTCGCCGGCGCGCTGGCGATCCCGGCCGTGGCGTTCGCGCAATCGAGCGTCACGCTGTACGGCAGCATCGACGGTGGGGTCAAGAACCGGAGCAAGATCGTTATCACACCGACCACCGACGGAAGCAAGACGTATGTATCATCGACCGGTTATAACACCTCAAACCGCTGGGGCATGAAAGGCTCCGAGGATCTGGGCGGCGGGTTGAAGGCCAACTTCAAGCTCGAAGGCGGGTTCAACGCCGGTGACGGCACACACGGCACGGGCAACCTGTTCGAGCGGGGATCGTGGGTCGGCCTGTCGAGCGGCGGCAACAGCATTGAGATCGGCCGCGACTACACGGCCAACTTCAAGGTGTTCGGCAAGTACGCGCCGTGGAGCTACAATTATCCGGGCGTCACCCCGGAAGTCCTGTACACGGGCGGTGTTCGTGCGAGCAACATGGTCCAGGGGGCAACCAGCTTCAATGGCGTTACGCTGATGCTCGATTACGGCCTCGGCGAAGTCACGGGCAACAGCGCTGCCGGTCGCCACGTCGGTTTCGGCGGCTACTGGAGCGGCAACGGGCTGACAATCGGTGCCGCGGCTTCGACGCTGAATAACGCGAACAACACGGGTTCGAGAAAGGACTCGACGATCGGTGTGGCGTACAGCATGGACGCGTTCACGTTCAAGGCCGGCTGGTCGCAGATCAAGTACGACGCGTTATTTGCGTCGACGGTGGACAAGTCGCGCATGGTCCATCTGGGCGTGGAGTACGACTTCTCCAGCAGACTAAAGGGGCGTCTGGGCTACTACGACATCAAAGACACAGGCTTCGCGTCTCCGGCTGACGGCAAGCGAAAGACTACCGTGGCCGGCGTGGACTACAGCCTGTCCAAGCGTACCACCGCGTATGCTGAGATCGATCGCCACAGCTTGTCGGGCGGGCTCGACAACGGCGCCGTTAAAATCGACGGCAACAAAATCAACGACGGCTCGACGGGCATTGGCGTCGGCATCGTGCACACGTTCTAAGAGCTGACTGGTCCAGTATCAAGCCCAAGAAGCTTTGAAATACCAAGCCGCCCTCCGAGGCGGCTTTTTTTTTGGTTCTTCGCCGATTTCCGGGATGGATGGGTAGGCCGAACGGTTGCACTGCTATCTTGGTGTTGCGAGACATCAAGCGGCAGGAGGCGACCGTTGGCCCAGACAGAGTGTATTGCTCGGCTTGGCGGCTGGGAAGGCTACGAGCTCGAGAGCAGTATGGAGGAGCGACGCGGCGGGACGCTCTGGTGCGTGATCCGTCTGAAGCCGGTGGCGGGGCTGGCCAGGCGCTGCGGCGGCTGCGGGCAACTGAGCCGCGCGATTCACGATACCGAGCTGCGGCGGGTGCGCGATCTGCCGCTGTTCGAAGTGCCGGTGGAGTTGGTGGTGCCGCGACTGCGCCTGGCCTGCGAGCGCTGCGGTCCGAAGCTTGAGCGCCTGGGCTGGCTTGAGCCCTACGCCCGGGTCACGAGCCGGCTGGCTGCGAGCGTGGCACGGCTTTGCAAGCTGATGTCGATCGCGCACGTAGCCCAGTTCTACGGGCTTGCCTGGACGACGGTGAAGCTGATCGATCATCGGCATTTGGAGCGCGAGCTCGGGCCGGTGGATCTGGCCGATGTGAGGATCATCGCGATGGACGAATTTGCGATCCAGAAGGGACACCGCTACGCGACGGTGGTGGTGGAGCCTTTGCGCAAGCGTGTGCTCTGGGTGGGGCGCGGCCGTGGCCGCGCCGATGTCCGCGCGTTCTCCGAATTGCTCGGGCCGCAAGGCTGCGCGCATCTGCAAGCCGTGGCCATGGACATGAACACGGCCTACGAGTTGGAGGTACGGCTGCACTGCCCCCAAGCCCAGATCGTGTTCGACCTGTTTCACGTGGTGGCCAAGTACGGCCGCGAGGTCATTGACCGGGTGCGGGTGGATGAAGCGAACCGCCTGCGCGAGGATCGCCCAGCGCGGCGTCTGGTCAAGGGCTCGCGCTGGCTGCTGCTGCGCAACCGGGAGAACGT
>DAHVFK010000492.1 GCA_027317055.1 Betaproteobacteria bacterium
CCCTGCGTGTTCACCAGCACCGATATCTCTTTCGGGCGATTGTGCTGCTTCTCCGAGTTCGCCGTCGGCAGGTCGATCTTGAGCTCGGTGTACTTGGAGTAGGTCGTGGTGATCATGAGGAAGATCAGGATCACCATCATCACGTCGATCAGCGGGACCAGGTTGATCTCCGGTTCCTCCTTCGCCCGGCCGCGCTGAAAGTTCATGCCCTCTCGCCGTGAACGATGTCCACCAGCTTGGCCGCCGACTGCTCCATGCGCACCACGAAGCCGTCGACCTTGTTCTTGAAGTGGCGGTAGAAGATGAGCGACGGAACCGATATGCCGATGCCGAACGCCGTGTTGTACAGCGCCACCGAGATTCCGTGCGCAAGCTGCTGCGGGTTGGTCCCGGTCGGGGATTGCGAGCCGAAGATCTCGATCATCCCGATCACGGTTCCGAACAGCCCCAGAAGCGGCGCGGCGCTGGCGATGGTGCCCAGCGTCGTGAGGAACCGCTCCAGGTCGTGCCCCACAGCGCGTCCGGCTTCCTCGATCGCCTCCTTCATGACGTAGCGCGAGCTCTGGAAGTTGCGCAGCCCGGCAGCGAGCACCTGCCCGAGCGGCGAATCGCTGGCGAGCTTGTCGACCACGTCGTCCGACAGCCCCTGGCGCCGGTAGACCGCGACCACCTGCTCAAACAGGCTGGGCGGGATGATCCGCGCGTCGCGCAGGTTGACCGAGCGCTCGATGATCAGGGCAACCGCGATCACGGAGGCCAGCAGCAGAAACCAGATCGGCCAGCCTGCGTCGTGAATGATCGCGAACACCCCTTCTCCTCGCTGATGGTCAGGCTCCGGAGCGCGAACTTTAGCCAAACCGTCGCGCTGCGGCAAGTTGATGGCGCGGCACAAAAATGCGCCGATTGTCGGCGTGCGGCGACACTTCTACTGCGATCTTCGGTGCGTCGTCACGCGCGCAGCTCGCGCCTCAACTCGTTATCCACAAAAGCTGTGGATAAGTTTGTGGATTGTCGTTGAACAGTTGAGCGCATGAGCCTTGCACGGTGCGCAAAGTCGGGGGCGATCAATTTTTGAGCAGCGATTTCCGCCTCTATTACAGCGCGTTGCGCAACAGAATCGGCTTCCGTGCGGTTGCTCGGCGCTGCGCCTCGGCGACATTGCGCGCATGTGGATAGGTGTAAGCTGGCACTAACCTCCGCAACCGCTCAGATGCCGACCCCAAACGGCCAGATCGCCTCCCTCGAGGGCGCCCGGCAGGCGCCAGTCAGCGTGTCGCAGCTGCTGAAGAGCGTGCGCGATGCGCTCGAGCACCGCTTCCCGCTCATGTGGGTCGCGGGCGAGATCTCGAATCTCACGCGCGCCGCATCCGGGCACTGGTACTTCACGCTCAAGGACGACGACGCCCAGGTCGACTGCGTGATGTTCCGCGGCCGCGCCGCCCATCTCGACTGGACCCCCAAAGAAGGCACGCGGGTCGAGGCGCGCGTGTTGGTGACGCTGTACGAGCCGCGCGGTCGCTTCCAGCTCAACGTCGAGACCATGCGCCACGCGGGGCTCGGGCCGCTGTACGAGCGTTTCCTGCGCCTGAAGGAGACGCTTGCGCGCGAAGGGCTGTTCGATGCAGCAGCGAAGCGAGAGCTGCCGGCTCATCCGCACGCGGTCGGCGTGCTCACCTCGCTCGCCGCGGCGGCGCTGCGCGACGTGCTCAGCACGCTTGCGCGCCGCAATCCGTCGCTGCCGGTGATCGTGTATCCGGTGCCGGTGCAGGGCGACGGCGCGGCCGATCGCATCGCCGCGATGCTGCGCACCGCCAATGCGCGCGCCGAGTGCGACGTGCTACTGCTGGTGCGCGGCGGCGGCTCGCTCGAAGACTTGTGGCAGTTCAACGAGCAGGCGGTGGCGCGCGCGATCCGCGCCTCGCGCATCCCGGTGGTGGTGGGGGTCGGCCACGAAACCGATTTTACGATCGCCGATTTCGCCGCCGACCGGCGCGCGCCGACGCCGACCGCCGCAGCCGAGCTGGTGAGCGCGCCGCGCGCGGAGCTGCTGGCGCGCGTGGCGGAGCTCGCGCTGCGCGCCGGACGGGAGTCCCTGCGCCGCATCGGCTACGCGATGCAGACGGTGGACGGCCTCGCGCGCCGGCTGGTGCACCCTGCGGACCGAATTCATGCCTCGCGCCAGCTCGTCGCACAGCTCGCCGCGCGCCTGGCCTCGGCCAACTCGCGCCAGCTCGACGCCGCCGCGGCGCGCCTCGATCGGCTGCGCACCGGGCTCACGGGCCTCGATCCGAGCGCGGTGCTGGCGCGCGGCTACAGCATCACGCGCAACGGCGCCGGCGAGGTGCTGCGCGACGCCGCGCGCGTGGCCGAAGGCGAGCGCCTCGTCACCACGCTGTCCAAAGGCTGGATCGAGAGCGAGGCGCGGACCGCCCCTGTCAAAGCCGCCTCCCGGGCCAAGACGACCGCCGCCGGCGCCGCCGCCGTCGCCGCGCTGCACATCACTGTCGTCCAGGCCCGCTGGCACGTCTGAGCACTGGTGCTGGTAGGTCAGCAGCCAGTCCCGGGTGTACTTCCTGAAGGCCAGAGAGAGTAGACTTCAGGCGCAAAACAAAAGTGGCTCTGAAGTATCCGAGGTTGCTGTTCACATTCCGCTATATTGACAGCCTTTATGGCGAGGATGCAGTTCTGCACTTGCGGAAAATGCCTTACTTGCGGCCGGACGAGTCATCCACAGAAGCCCGCGCAGCTGCAC
>DAHVFK010000493.1 GCA_027317055.1 Betaproteobacteria bacterium
CATCCCGGCCACCAGGTAGCCCACCACCGCGCCCAGCCGCGCGCGGCGGAACAGCGGCACCAGGACAACCGCGGTGAGGAGAAAGATCGCGGCCTGCTCGAGGTTGTGCATGCGCGCTCAGATCAGGTAGCGCTTGCCCACCGCCGAGGGCGCGAGCAGCTTGAGGCGGAACTTCTTCAGGTCGGCGACCGTTTTCGGAATCGCCTTCTCGGTAATCCCGGACAGGTGCATGCCGCCCATCACGCCGTACAGCGGCACCTTGGGAAACACTTCCTTCGCGTGCCTGAGCACGTTGATCACCCCCGCGTGCGAGCAGGCCGAGAACACGAACTGGCCCTTGTCCCTTACCCGCACCGAGACGAAGCGCTCGTCGATCAGCAGCGGGTCAGGCTCCCAGGACTTGCCGTCGGCCGCGCGCCGCATGTGCCCGGGAAGCCCGCGCTCATAGCGCGTGCGGCGCGGAATCTCGCCGCTCACGTAGAACGCCCCGCCGCACAGCACCTGCGGCTCGCGCGTGTTCACCACCTTTGCCCCCGCTTCGGCCAGCAGCGCCGGGTCCGGCACCGGCTCGTGCACCGCCATCTCGCCGGTGGGGCGCCGCGTGGCGCGCTGCGCGAACATCCCCGGATGCACGTAGCACGGCACCTCGCCTTTGCCGCGGTGGCTGGCAATCGACTCGATCGCCGCCAGCAGCCCGCCGGCATGATCCCAGTGCCCGTGCGACAGGACCACCGCGTCGATCGCGCCGAAATCGACCCCCAGGATCCCCGCGTTGCGCTGGAACGTGGCCCCTTCCGGCCCCGCGTCGAAAAGCAGCGTGCGCGCCTGCCCGTTCACGTGCGCCGTGACCAGCAGCGACAGCCCGTGGTGCGCGCAGCAGATCGCCCCGCCCGAGAGGATGTGCATCCGCCCGCCCGTGATCAGCCCGGTCCACTCGGGAATCACGTTGTGCGGCGTGCTCGACAGGCTGTCGCTGACGTTGTCCACCAGCACCAGGACGTCGAGTCGGTCTACGGCGGCGAATTCAGCCATGTCCACTCCGCGGCGGTCACGGAAATACGTGGCTAGCTTAAATCGTTTTGGGCGCGGAAGCTTACTGGCGCGCTCGAGCGGACCGGGCCGTCAGCGCAAGCTCGTCGTGCGCTCAGTTTGCGGGCCGGGTGCCGCCGCCCCAGCTCGCCCAGTACTCTTCGGCGCGCTTTTGCACGCGCAGCGTGAGCACGGTGTGCGGGTCCGCGCCAAGCACCTTGAGCGCCTTGTCGTCGGGCAGCGTGCCTTCGATGCGCTCGCCGTAGACCAGCAGCCCCTCGGCGTTGCCGCTCTCCGCGGCGAGCCGGCAATGTTCCAGCCGTTCCTGGCCCCCGGGCGTATCCGACCAGGGACGCGAGCCTGCCACGTTCGGCGCCCACAGCAGGTATTGGCTGGCGCCATCGGCGCTCTGCACGTCGTCGGCCCAGAGCGCGAGCACCACCGCCCCGTCGCTTTGCCTCACCCCGCCGCGGCTCCAGACCCGGTTGCCCAGCGTGACGCCGCGCAGGCCGAGCGCCTGGGCGCGCGGCACCAGGTGCCGCGTCGCGCCTATGCGCCCTGCCCGGCGCACCGGCGGGCGCCCGCGCGGACGCGCATCGAGCACTTGCTCGCACAGCGCCGCGACCTCGGTCTCCTCAAGGCGAACCGCGTTCGCCTCCAGTTGACGCACTTCGAGCGTGCTCAGGGATTCGATCTTGTCCCGGGTCCACGAATCGGCCCGGGGGCGCTTGAATTTCAGCGTGTCCATTGCCATGTCCGCCGCCTTACGAGAAGGAGGAACAAAAAAGCCCGGTTTCCCGGGCTTCGTTTGTTGTCGCCGGCGCGCTCACTCCGCCGCACGGATGTTGATCGCTTGCGGCCCTTTGGCGCCGTCGGCGGTATCGAACTGCACCTTCTGATTCTCGGTCAGCGACTTGTGGCCGTCGCCCTGGATCGCCGAGAAGTGCGCGAACAGATCCTTGCCGCCGTCTTCCGGCGTGATGAAGCCGAAGCCTTTGGCGTCGTTGAACCATTTCACGGTACCTGTGCTCATTTGCGTTTCCTCGAAAGTTGAAAAGGGGGCCTGATCGGCCCCGCGGGAACTCTTCAAGGAAGGGAACTACCTGATGGGCACAGCGCGAACGCCAAGACGGACCAGCTACTTCACTGCTTGAGACTCCTGCACGTTCGTTATACAGGTCCCGGGCGGCAAGGGCAATGAATCAATTTAGTCCCCTTCGCAGACCTCGGCGGTCAGGGCTCAGTGAAGCCCGTCGTCGAGCGCGACGTTCTCGGGCGAAAGCGACATCCCGGCGGCCCTGGCCTGCATCATGATCAGGGCGGCGAAGTCGCTCGCGCCGTAGCCGTTGCCGATCAGGGTCTGGAGCGCGTCGCGCGTCAGCGAGGCGAGCGGCAGCGGCACGCCGAGCGTGCGCCCGGCCTCCAGCCCGAGGTCGAGGTCCTTGCGCAGCAGTTCGGGGGTGAAGGTGACCGAGAAATCGAGATTGACCAGCGCCGGCGACTTGTAGCGCGAGAAGGTCGATCCCATCACGCTTTGGTTGAGGAACTCGAGGAAGGCGTGGCGCGGCATGCCGGCCTTGTTCGCGAGCACGGTGATCTCGGCGAGCGACTCGATCACCACGCCGAGGAACACGTTGTGGCAGATCTTGGCCACCCGCGCGAGCTCGCCCTCGCCGACCCAGGAGGCGCCCTTGCCCATCAGGGCGAGGAACG
>DAHVFK010000494.1 GCA_027317055.1 Betaproteobacteria bacterium
CGATCGCCCAGATCGCCGGCTGCGGCGTGCTCGCCGCGAGCCTGTTCGGCCTGCCTCCGCAGGGTTTCGCGGGGCAGTCCGCGGCGCTCGCGGCGGCCCTGGGCGGCGCGCTGCTGCTCACCTGGACCGAGCAGCGCTGGCCCGAGGTGCAGGAGGCTCTGATCGGCACGCTGTTCGTGCTCGCGGCCACCGGTGCGACCCTGCTTCTGGCCGGAAACCCGCACGGCGGCGAGCACCTCAAGGACCTGCTTGTCGGGCAGATCCTGTGGGTGTCGACGGCGCAGCTCGGCGCGGTCGCCGTGGTCACCGCCTTCGTGCTGATCCTCTGGTTTCGCTTCGCGCCACGGCTCGGAAGGGCGGGCTTTTACCTGCTTTTCGCACTGAGCGTCACCGCTTCCGTGCAGCTGGTCGGGGTGTACCTGGTGTTCGCCAGCCTGATCGTGCCGGCGCTCGCGGTGCGGCGGCGAAAGCGCGCACGGCTTGCGCTCGCCTACGCCATCGGCGCGCTGGGCTACGTGGCGGGGCTGGTGCTTTCGGTGGTCTGGGATCTGCCGGCGGGCCCCGTCATCGCGTGGAGCCTCGCGCTGCTCGCGCTGCCGGCCTTCGCCTGGCCGGCAGCGGCACAGGCGGCAGATTAGTTACTTCTCGGCGTCGGCTGCCCGCATCGAGCGGTCGGCGTTCTGCTGCAGCTGCTGCTGCATCGCGTCGATCTTCTGCTGCGCGTGCTGCATGTCCTTCTGGCCCTGCTCCAGCTCCGCCTTCTTGAGCGAAGCGACCGTGGCCGCGCTGCTGGCGGCGTCCAGGCCGCAGCCGGCAAGCGCGACGGTTGCGAAGATTGCGACTAGCGTTCTCATGACGCCCTCCCCACCGGTACGTCCGGATACGTTACGCCTGTGCCCGGCTCCGCGCCGCCAATTTGTTCACGTTTGTGAGCTTCATTTCCTTGATTTGACAATGTAAGCCCGCGCCCGCTGGACCTTGTCGACGCAGTTGGGATACTTGCCGAATTCCTGCTGCACCTTCGCGGCCGTCAGCAGGCCGGCCGCTTTGGAATATTCGACCGTGCCCCCGAAGCCATTCGCCTTGGCAAAATCGAGCTCCCCGTAGGCGACTTTCAGGCCATTCTCGCACTGCGCCGCGAGAGAGCTGTTCGGATTGCCGGCGCAGCCCGCCGTTGCGACGAGCAATAGAGTCGATGCGGTGATGACAAACGTTCGCATATTGCGCGTTCCCTCCTGGTTGAGTCGCTATTTTCCCACCAACTCGCACCTGGCGCGCGCCCTGCTACAGTGACGCCCCGTGTCGCCCGCCCAGGAACTCCTCGACCTCGTCGAACAGGCGGCGGCCGCGCTGCGGCTGGCCGACGGCAGCGTCGGCACCGCCTTCGTCCTGCTCGGCGACACGCTCGCCCGCCTGCAGCAGCGCTCGCCCGGCGAACTCGTCGGCAAACCGGCGCAGGACGTGGCGCGACTCTTCGCCGCCGACGACCCGGTCGAGCGCGCGCTCGGCCTGCCGCTGACCGTGGTCGAGCTGCGCGCCGAGCTGGTGAAGGAGGAACCGGGCCTGACCGTCACGCTCGACCCGACGCGCCTCGCAGCCTGCAACAAGATCGTCTCCACCAGCACCGTGCTGCTCAACAACACGCTCGAGCAGATCCTCTCCCATTGCCGCCACGCGGAGGAACTCGCGCTCGTCGGCCCCTCTGCGAGCTGCTTTCCGGAACCGCTGTTCGCCCGCGGCGTCACCACCATGGGCGGCTACTGGGTGCTCGACCCGGCCGTCTTCATGCGCCGTGCCGCCGCGCTCGAGCCCTGGGGCGACGCGGGAAAGAAAAGTTCGGTGCGGCGCTCGGCCTACCCGGGAACACAGACGCTGCTGCGCAAGGCCGCCTGATCAGGCTTCCAGCGGGCGCAAACGGGCGATCATCTCGTTCCATGCCGCGACGGCTTCGGCGATAGCCACGGCTTTGTCCCTGCCCTCGGCCGGGATCGCAGGGCCGAGCTGTCCGCAGACGGGACAGATCACGCGGTAGACGACTTCGTCGCGCCCGTCCGCGGTGCGCCGGGCGCCTCGACGCACGTCAGCCTCGGCGCCGCAGGTGCAATGTCTCATGGCCATGGCTCAGACCAGATCGCGCTCCCAGTACTCCCCTAGCAGAGGATGCCCGAAGCCGCGGTGGCGCGCCTTGCGAACGAGCCTGAAACCTGTCCTGGCATAAATTTCGCGCGCCGCGGTGAGGTCGCTCTGGGTCCAGAGGACGATCTTGCGGTAGCCGCAGCGGCGCGCGTGGCGGATGCAGGTCTCGACCAGGCGCCGGCCGAGGCCCTGGCCGCGCGCCGCGGGCTCGAGCAGCAGCAGGCGCAGCTTGGCAACCGTGCGCGACTGGCTGACCAGCATGATCGAGCCGAGGCGCTTGCCGTTCCGCTCAGCGATCCAGCAGCGCTCGCGCTTCGGGTCGTGGCGGTGGAGGAACTTCGCGGCGATGTCGGCCACCAGGGCCTCGAATTCCTCGTTCCAGCCGTATTCCGCGTGATAGATCGCGCCGTGGCGCTCGACCACCCAACCGAGATCGCCGGGTCGGTGTCGGCGCAGAATGCAGCGCGAGGTCGGCGCTCGCCTGGAAGGTTTCATATACTCGTCACTTTCGCATCACCGCTCGCAGGAACGCAAACATGAAGGTCTTTCAGATCCAGGACGACTGGGGCATGGAGCACCTGCAGCTCGCCACGCGCCCCGACCCG
>DAHVFK010000495.1 GCA_027317055.1 Betaproteobacteria bacterium
CCGAGACCAGGTGCAGCGGGCGGTCGACGTATACGTCGACCACCCCGGCGGGCGCGGCGCGAGGTCTTGCCGTCGATGGCGACGATGTCCGGCTCGGCGGCGCGCAGGCCCTCCACCCATGCCGTGAAGCATTCGAAGGTCCGCGCGTCGAGCGCGTTCATGACGTCATTCAGCGTGTCGTGCGAGGGAATGCCGCGCTTGAACGGCAGCAACCGGCGCAGGAAGTCGAGCTTGTGCCCGGCCCATTGCCTGATCCCGACGAAGTTCTGCCCGCCGGCCAGCGTGCCGCACAGCACCACAAGCAGGATCTCGGGCAGTGGAATGCCACCTTCCAGGGTTGGCGAGGGTCCGTCAGAGCCGAAAAATGATCGAGCAGAGCCGGGCCAGCCATCGGGTAACCTCCGCATCAGAGGCCGCCCAAGAATCAGACTTCAGCTGGCTGTGTCGATGAATTTCGGCCCACTGTGCTGATCAATCCTGGCCCACCCTCCGCGGGGGCATTACGTGGTCCGGGCCGAGGCCCGGACCACGTAACCAGCGTTGCTGCTTGGTCCTCCTGGTCATGATTTGGCGTTCTTGCGCTGGGCGACGGTGCGACGGAACCGGTAGGAGTCCGCGCCGGTGGTGATGATATGCGCCCGGTCCGTCAGGCGGTCGATCAGCGCCTTGCACAGCCGCGGGTTCGGGATGACCTGCGACCATTCGGAGAACGGCAGGTTGGTGGTCACGATCACCGCCGCCTTCTCGGCGCGGTCGGCGATCACCTGGAACATCAGCTCGCACGCGGTCTCGGCAAGCGGCACATAGCCCAGCTCATCGATGCAGATCAGGTCGAGCCGCTCCCAGCGGCCGAGCGCGCGGCTGAGCTGGTTCGCGTGACTTGCCTCGGCGAGTTCGTTGATCAGCGCGGTGGCGGTTGCGAACCGCACCCGGCGCCGTTGACGACTGGCCGCCACGCACAGGCCCGTGGCCAGATGCGTCTTGCCGGTGCCCGCCTCGCCAACCAGCAGCACCGGCTCCGCCCTGCCGATGTAGCCGCCCTCGGCCAACTCGCGCAGGCGGGCGGCCGAGACGCCGGAGCGGTCGAACTCGAACTCATCGAGCGTCTTCATCCGCGGCAATCGCGCCTCGTGCAGCAGGCGGGCGATGGCGCGGCCCTCGCGCTCCTCCATCTCGGCCGCCAGCAGCGCCTCCAGGTAGCCGATATGAGACTGTTCCTCGCGCACCGCCGCCTCCGCCAGGCGCGCGAACTGGCTGCCGATCGTGGGCATGCGCAGCGTCTTGCAATGCTGCCGGATGGCCTGCTCCTGCAACTCGCCCATCATGCCGCTCCCGCCAAGAGCAGCGTGTCGTAGTCGGCCACCGTCGGCATCGGCCGGTCGTAGCGGGCCAGCTCGCCGACATCGATCGGCTCGGGCTGCGCCTTGCGCAGCGCCGCTTCGGTCAGCAGATAGCGCACCGCCGCGACGTCACAGGCACCCAGCGCCACCGCCGACGCAACCGCCACGCGCAGGCGGTCATGGTCGAATTCTCGCCCCAACGCCACGACGGCCACCATGGCGCGGGTGCCGTTCTGTCGGCCGTGCCGGGCGCGCAGCCGCTCCCAGATCTCGTCGTAGCAGGCAGGCCAGCGGCCGCTCTCGCGCCATTGCTCGAGCGGCTTCGATCCGGCGAACGCGCCGGGCTTGTGGCTCAGCACGTCAAGATAGTGCACGAGATCGAGGATCTGCTGGCGCCGACCATGGCAACGCTCGTGGCGCGCCACTCGGCGGCCCGCATGCCAGACCTCGACGTGCGAGGGATAGACACGTCCCTCCACCCGGACGCCCGCCTTGACCGGGACCGAGTAGAGGTTGGCCTTGATCGCGACACAGCCATGCTTGTCCACCAGTGGAAATACGACCTCGGCCAGGTCGAACCCCTCGGGGGCGAGCGGCAGCAGGTGATCGCGCTCCGTTGCCATCGCCACCCCGACCGGCGCGACGCGACCGTCCAGGACGCGAGCCTCGTCCTCCCGGCAGCCCGTCAGCAGCAGCGCGTTGAGCGCGTCGAGGTCGGCCACCTCCGGCACCGGGACAAGGTGGTTGCGCCGGAAGTAGCCGCCTTCGCCCTCAACGCCACCTTTCTCGTGTCCCTCGCCCGGCGTGCAGAATTCCGCCGCGAAGCGCCAGTGCGAGCGGAACGCGATGAACCGCACCGTCTCCTCCCGCCGCTGACCACGCAGGATCTTGCGCACCGCGCTCGCCAGGTTGTCGTAGCGCAGCAAGCGGAACACGCCGCCAAAATAGGCGAACGCCCCCTCATGAGCCTCCAGGAACGCCTGCTGCGTGGCATGCAGGTAGGCGCGATGGAATGCCGCACCGCTGGCCATGGCGCGCATCGCGAACACCTGAACTTTGGTGCGCTCGCCGCCGAAGTCGGCCCAGGCCTCGTACCAGTCCACCTGCGCCTCTTGGCCCCAGCCGTAGCTCTGCGGCACGAACGTCTCGCGCAGGATCAGGCCCAGCTCCCGCTTGCGCTCACGGACATGGTTGCGGATCGTCGACTCCGCGACCGAGGCGTCCGGAAACTCCTTCAGAATCCGCCGGTAGATGCGCCGCGCCGTGTGCCGCTGCTTGCGTGGCGCCCGCCGATCCTCGTCCAGCACCGCGTCGATGAACGCCGCCACCGCGTCCAGCTTCGGCCTGGCCCGCCGCGGGTAGCGGTGCAGCGGTGGCAACGCACCTGCATCGC
>DAHVFK010000496.1 GCA_027317055.1 Betaproteobacteria bacterium
CATGGCAGCCGCTGCGTACGCTGCGCGCGTTGCAGTGAGCGCTGTAAGGAACGGCATCCTCCGCCTACTAATCGGAACGCGTCACGATTGCGACATACCGACCGACATGGTGTCGCCCCTGACGCGAGCCTGTCATCTTCGTCCAAGGAGGACATCATGAAACAAGCAATGCACGCAATGAGACCCGCGCTCGTCGTGCTCGCGGCGTCCTCGGCGCTTGCCGTGTCGGGCCATGCGCTGGCCGGCGGCCCGAAAATGGTTCGCTGCTTCGGCGTCAACGCGGTGCACAAGAACCAGTGCAAGACGGCCACCGGCTCGTGCGCGGGCACCGACGCCCAGGCGCGCGACCCTAATGCGTTCGTTTTCGTTCCCACGGGCGTTTGCGGCCTGATCGACGGGGGCACCACGACGCCGGGTCCCGAGGCGCAGGCAAGACTGACGGGATTCCACAAGAAGCTGCAAAGCATGTCGCCCGAGAAGCGGCGCGAGACCCTAAAGCAGTTGCACAAGCTGCAGGAGGGCGTAAAGAGCTGAGCGGCATGGACGGCCGGACCGAGTCGCGCGTGCGCAAGTCCCGCGCGCCGCGCGAAGGGCCGCCGGTGCCGGGCTGGGCCGGCATCGGCCTTCGCGCGGAGCACGAGCGGGCCTTCGTCGAGACGCGCCCGGCGGTGGCCTGGATCGAGGCCCACAGCGAGAACTACTTCGGCGGCGGCGGCAAGCCGCTCGCTGCGCTGCTGCGCGCGCGCGAGTCGTACCCGGTGAGCCTGCACGGCGTCGGTCTGGGGCTCGGTAACGCCGATCCGCTCGAATTCGAGCACTTGCGTCGGCTGAAGGAGCTCGTCGCCCTGACCGAGCCGTTTCTCGTCTCCGAGCACCTGAGCTGGAACGCGCACGAGGGCCGGCACTTCAACGACCTGCTGCCGCTGCCCTGCACGCGAGAGGCCGTGCACCATCTGGCCGGACGCATCCAGGCCCTGCAAGAGTTCATCGGGCGCGAAGTCCTGGTCGAAAACGCCTCCAGCTACCTCGAATTCGCCGAGCGGGAAATGTCCGAGTGGGAGTTCGTTGCCGAGGTGGTGCGAGAGGCGGGGTGCAAGCTGCTGCTGGACATCAACAACGTCTACGTCAACGCCTGCAATCACGGCCACGACCCGGCGCGGTTCATCGATTCGATCGCGCCCGGACGGGTGGCCGAGTTCCACCTCGCCGGGCACAGCCGCCGTCGGGTGGCCGGGGGCGCGACCCTGCTCATCGATACCCACGACGCTCCGGTATGCGACGAGGTCTGGGCGCTGTATCGCTACGCGCTGCGCGCAATCGGTCCTCGGCCGACGCTGATCGAGTGGGACGCCAGACTCCCCGCGCTCGACGTGCTGGTCGGGGAAGCGCGTACCGCGGATCGAATGACGGAGCAGGCGCATGCACGGTCTGCATGAGCTGCAGGCGGCGTTCGCCGCGGCGCTCGAGGGCGGAGGCGAAGACGCGTTTGGGGCGCTGATACGTCCCAACGGCCTCGAGCCGTCACGGCGCTTGGCCGTCTATCGCAACAATTCGCGCCTGACGCAGCGCGAAGCGCTGGCCGGTATCTACCCGGCTGTCCAGCGCCTGCTGGGCGAGGAGTTCTTCGCGCACATGGCAGAGCTGTTCGCTGCGGACTTTCCTTCGCGCTCGGGCGATTTGCGGCGCTACGGCGGTGAGCTTGCGCAGTTTCTGGAAGAGTTTCCGCCCACCGCTTCGCTTGCCTACCTGCCCGACGTCGCCCGCCTGGAATGGGCCTGGCACGAGGCCTTTCACGCCCCGTTTTCGGCTGCGCTCGACGCGCAGGCGGTCGCACGCCTGCCGGGCGCGCGGGGCGGCGCATTGCGCCTCGCGCTGCGCCCGGGCGCCCGGCTGCTGCGCTCGGAGTTCCCGGTGGCGCGGATCTGGGAGTTCGCGTTAGGCGAGCCCGGCCCCGACGCCCCACGCCTCGATCTGGCCGGTTCACAGGCCGGACACGTGCTGGTGCTGCGTCCGCAGCTCGAAGTGCTGGTAATCGATCTCGATCCCGCCGAGTGGCGCTGGCTGCGCGCGCTGCATGAGGGCGCCGTGCTGGACCCCGCTGCCGAAGGCTATTTGCGCAGACATCTTGAGCTCGGTAGCTTCGCCGCCTCGATGCCTTGACCATGGTGTCGACTCCAAGGTCTAGAATCAATCGCATTCGTCCTATGGAGCGCCCTATGATGACCATCGGCAGACTTGCCCGCAGCGCAGGCATCACGGCCGACGCCGTGCGCTACTACGAGAAGGAAAGGCTGCTGGCGCCGGCGCAGAAGTCGGCCGCTGGCTATCGTCTGTACGGCCAGGACGCGGCGCGGCGGCTGCGGTTCATCAAGCATGCGCAGCAATGCGCCTTTTCGCTAGCCGAGATCCGCGAGCTGCTCGAGCTGCGTGCCGCGGACCGCTCCTGCTGCAAGGATGTGCGCGCGGTGGCGATCGCCAAACGATCGCAGCTGGAAAGCAAGATCAAGGCGCTGCAGGAGCTCTCCCGGGCGCTCGGCAACTTGATCGAGGTCTGCGTGGACGATATTGCGTCGCTCGACGCGTGCCCCATTCTCGGCGCGCTGGAAACGACGCTCGGTGGCCCTCGCCCCCAAGCCTCGGACGACGGGCACAGCGATCGCCCGCGAAGATCGGTGTCACGCGCCGCGAAGACGCCGGT
>DAHVFK010000497.1 GCA_027317055.1 Betaproteobacteria bacterium
GTAAGTACCCACGTTCTATTCCTTTGCCGAGCACCCGCGCGGCCTCGGCCGCAGGCAGGCTGCGTGGCGTGAGCCAGGTCGATCGCAGTCGGTCGCGCTCATGCGCGATCGCGTCGCGCTTGCGGCTGAACCGATCCCAGCGCTCGTCGGTCACCAGACCGAGCTCGCGGCCAACTTCAGTCAGCCGCAAATCAGCATTGTCTTCGCGAAGCATCAGTCGGTACTCGGCCCGGCTGGTGAACATGCGGTACGGCTCGGACACGCCCCGCGTAATAAGGTCATCCACCAATACGCCGAGATACGCTTCATCCCGTCTCGGGCACCATGGCTCGCGCCCCGCAGTCTGCAAGCCGGCATTGATCCCAGCCAGCAACCCCTGCGCGGCGGCCTCCTCGTAGCCCGTTGTGCCGTTAATCTGCCCAGCGAAGAAAAGACCGTGCACGGTCTTGGTCTCGAGAGAGGCTTTCAAGTTGCGGGGGTCGAAGTAGTCGTACTCGATCGCGTACCCGGGGCGCACGATGTGCGCCTGCTCCAGGCCCCGGATCGAGCGAACCAACTCGAGCTGGACGTCGAACGGCAGGCTGGTCGAGATGCCGTTCGGATAGATTTCATGCGTATCCAGGCCCTCGGGCTCGAGGAAGATCTGGTGGCTCGACTTGTCTGCGAAGCGGTGGATCTTGTCTTCGATCGAAGGACAGTACCTCGGCCCGACACCCTGGATGACCCCGGTAAACATCGGCGACCGATCGAGCCCGCGACGGATGATCTCGTGTGTGCGCTCGTTTGTGTGGGTTACCCAACACGGCCTCTGTGCGGGATGCATCTCGCGCCGGCCGACGAACGAGAAAACGGGTTCGGGCACGTCGCCCGGCTGCTCGAGCATGACCGAAAAGTCGATGCTCCGGCCGTCCAGCCTGGGCGGCGTCCCGGTCTTTAGCCGACCCACCGGCAACTTCATCTCGCGCAGGCGCGCAGCGAGCGTTATCGATGCGGGATCCCCGGCGCGACCCGCCTGGTAGTGCTCCAGCCCAACGTGGATCAACCCTGAGAGAAACGTTCCCGTGGTGAGTACCATGGCTCCGCCGTGGAACCGAATTCCGAGTTGCGTAACGACGCCGACCGCGCGGTTTCCCTCGAGCAGAATGTCATCCACCGCCTGCTGAAAGATCGTGAGATTTGGCTGACCTTCCAGGCAGCGGCGAATCGCCCCGCGGTACAGCACTCGGTCGGCCTGAGCACGCGTCGCGCGTACCGCTGGCCCCTTGGACGAATTCAGGGTTCGGAACTGGATTCCGGCCTCGTCGGTCGCGAGCGCCATGGCACCGCCCAGGGCGTCGATTTCTCGTACCAGATGCCCCTTGCCGATCCCGCCGATCGACGGATTGCAGGACATTTGACCGAGCGTTTCGATACTGTGGGTCAGCAGCAAGGTCTGGCGTCCCATTCGCGCAGCGGCGAGCGCCGCCTCGGTGCCGGCGTGGCCGCCGCCAACAACGATCACATCGAATTTGGTCGGAAACAGCATGACAAGCGACGGGGTCCGGGACCTTCGGCTACAGAGGGAATCTGCGGAGGCGCAATAATACGCGAAGGCGCGACGCGGAACTAGGCGAAGACTGACGTTCCACGTGGAACATCGGGACGCTCGAAATTCCACGTGGAACACGGACTGGGCACGACGTGTGAGAGAGAATCGCGACCCCTCCAGGCGATGTTCTCCTTCTCCCGCTACGCGACCGTTCTCGCTATCCCGGGCATCAGAGGGGCCTTCTTGGCGTCAATTCCTGGTCGGCTGCCGATCGGCATGGCTGGGCTCAGCCTACTCCTACTCACACAGTCAACCGGCGCTTCCTACGCGGCGTCTGGGCTTGTCACCGGCGTGTACGTAACGGGATTGGCCATTCTTGCACCGATTCTCGGCCGACTTATTGATCGGCTCGGACCGCGCCCTGTACTGCGAATCTGCGGCGTCGTTTACCCGACTACTCTCGCACTTCTCACGCTTGCCATCCGTAGCCACCTACCCCCTTCGATCATTGTGTCAATCGCCGCATGCGCGGGCGCGAGCCTGCCGCCGATCACCGTGAGTTACCGTGCCCTGCTAAGGCGGCGCCTGGACGACGACAACCTCATCATTGCGGCCTTGTCCCTAGACGCAGTCCTTATCGAATTTACATTCATAGCCGGGCCGCTCCTAGTCGCCGTGCTCATTACGGTCGCCTCTCCGGTCGTCGCAATCCCTGTCGCGGCCGCGTGTGGTCTCGCTAGTTCGATTCTGTTTCTTCGCTCTTCCGCGCTGTCCGATTGGACTATGGGTGGGGCGCCCGGCGCGCCTGAGTCAATCGCGCCTGAGTCAATCCTCGGCGAGCTTCGCACGCCCGGACTGCATTACCTGCTCATCACAACGTTCGGCTACGCCATCGTGTTCGGCCTGGTGGAAATCGCTCTCACCGCGTACGCAGCCAACGTCGGCCAACCAGCGCTTGCCGGCGTCTTGCTGGGACTGACGAGCATCGGGAGCGCTCTCGCTGGCTTGGCCTACGGTAGCCGAAACTGGCATCACCCCCTCGGCAAACAGATGTCCGCCTCGCTGGTACTCATGGGTCTGGGCATTGTCCCACTCGCGCTCCTAGACGACCCGTCGCTGTTCATGCTTTGAAGCCTGTTGGCCGGGCTCACGATGGCACCACCC
>DAHVFK010000498.1 GCA_027317055.1 Betaproteobacteria bacterium
GGACAAGAGCGGCCCCAGTCTGACAACGCATTGAGAGAGGAGGTGTCAGTGAACAAGGCGGAGATGATCGACCACATCGCGCAAGCGGCGGAAATTTCGAAATCGGGCGCGGAGCGCGCGGTGGATGCGATGGTCGCCGCGATCAAGGCGAGCCTGAAGAAAGGTGACATGGTCACCCTGGTGGGCTTCGGCAGCTTCTACGTCAGCGAGCGCGCGGCGCGCACCGGCCGCAATCCCCGCACCGGCGAGGCGCTGCAGATCCGCGCCAGCCGGGCGCCGAAGTTCCGCGCTGGCAAGGCGCTCAAGGACGCGATAAACTAGCGCCCCTTTGAAGTCCCGGGTGCTTAGCTCAGCTGGTAGAGCGTCGCTCTTACACGGCGAATGTCGGCGGTTCGACCCCGTCAGCACCCACCAGGGATGGAGCGGTAGTTCAGTTGGTTAGAATACCGGCCTGTCACGCCGGGGGTCGCGGGTTCGAGTCCCGTCCGCTCCGCCAGACATCATGAAAGGGCGAACGCGAGTTCGCCCTTTTTTACATCCGCCAAGCCATGTTCAAATTCGTCGAGAAACAAAAGCTCCTGATCCAGATCCTGCTCGGCGGGCTCGCGCTCACCTTCGCGACCTGGGGCATCCAGTCCTACACCCAGTTCCGCAGCCAGAATGACACGGTCGCGACGGTAAACGGGCTGAAGATCACGCAGCGCGAGTACGACGACGCGCTGCAGCGCCAGCAGCAGCGCTTGCGCCAGATGTTCGGCGACCGCCTCGACCTCGACGCACTCGACACGCCGGCGACGCGGCGCGCACTGCTCGAGAGCATGATCGACAACCGACTGGTCGCCGCGGCGGCCGCCAAGGCGAGGCTGGCGGTTTCGGACGACACGCTGCGCGAGGCGATCCTCGGCATTGCGGCATTCCAGGAGAACGGGCGTTTCTCCAGATCCGCCTACGAGGCTGTGCTGCGCTCGCAGGGCATGACGCCGCAGAGCTTCGAGTCGAGCATGCGCTACGAGCTCACCCTGGCGCAGGTCTCGACCGCGGTCACCCACAGTGCGATCGCCCCGCGCAGCGTCGCGGCGCGCCTGGCGAAGCTGCTGGAGGATAAGCGCGAGGTGTCCGAGGCGCTGGTGCCGGTGCAGCAGTTCATGGCGCAGGCGAAGGTGGACGCGGCCCAGGCCAAGGCCTACTACGACGCGCACCAGGACGAGTTCCGCATCCCGGAGCGTGTGCGGGCGCAGTACGTGGTGCTTTCCGGCGCGGCGCTCGCGGCGGCGCAGCCGGTGACCGAGGCGGAACTGGAGCAGGCCTATGAAGCGAACTCCAGCCACTACAAGTCCGACGAGCAGCGGCGCGCGAGCCACATCCTGATCCAGGTCGCGCCGGACGCCAAGGAGGCGACGCGCGAGGCGGCACGCAAGAAGGCCGAGCAGATCCTGGCCGAGGTGCGCAAGTCGCCCGGCAGCTTCGCCGAACTGGCGAAAAAGTATTCGCAGGACCCGGGCTCCGCGGAGAAGGGCGGCGACCTGGGCTACTTCGACCGCGGCATGATGGTCAAGCCGTTTGCCGACGCCGTGTTCTCGCTCGCCAAGGTCGGCGACATCAGCGGCGTGGTCAAGAGCGACTTCGGCTACCACATCATCGACCTTACCGGGATCCAGCCCGGGCATACCCGCACGCTGAACGAGGTGCGCAAGGAGCTGACCGCGGAGCTGCAGAAGCAGAAGGCCGCGCGCGGGTATGCCGAGGCTGCCGAGCGCTTCAGCAACCTGGTGTTCGAGCAGGCCGACAGCCTGCAGGCGGTGGCGCAGCGCTACAAGCTCAAACTGCAGACCACCGGCTGGATCACCAGGTCCGCGGACAAGGCCCCGCCGCCGCTGAACAACGGGAAACTGATCAGCGCCCTGTTCTCCGACGATGTGCTCGGCAAGAAGCACAATACGCCCGCGATCGAGGTGGCGCCCGAGACCATGGTCGCGGCGCGGGCGCTCGAGCACGAGGCCGCCTCGCTGCGCAAGTTCGACGACGTGAAGAGCGCAATCGAGCAGGATCTGCGCCGGCAGGAGGCGCTCAAGCTGGCCGCGAAGGAGGGCGAGGCGATGCTCTCAAAGCTGCGCCTGGGGGCCGACGCGGGGCTGAAGTGGGGCGCGATCCGGCCGGTATCGAGGCGCGAGGCGAAGGGACTGTCGCCCGACGCGCTGCGGCGGATCGTGACGGCCGACGTCTCCAAGCTGCCGGCCTACGTCGGCGCCGACAAGGACGACGCCGGATATGCGATTTACCGCATCATCAAGGTGATCGAGCCCGACAAGAAGACCGACGCGCAGATGGCGACCGACGTCGCGAACCTGGAGCGGGCCGAGGGCGGGGCCGACTACGACGCCTTCGTCGCCAGCCTGCGCAAGCGCGCCGACATCGAGATCAACGAGAAAATCATCGAGCGCAAATAGGCGCGCGGCTACTCGCCGCCGCCGTTCGCCTTGCCGATGCCGCCCACCACGTGGCTGAAGCCGGCATCCACGTGGACGATCTCGCCGGTGATCCCGGCCGCGAGGTCCGACAGCAGGAAGGCAGCGGCGTTGCCGACGTCCTCGGTCGTCACGTTGCGCCGCAGCGGAGAATTCTCCTCCACGAAGCGGAAGATCTTGCGGAAGTCGGCGATGCCGCTCGCCGCGAGCGTCCTGATC
>DAHVFK010000499.1 GCA_027317055.1 Betaproteobacteria bacterium
TCTTGAAGCTGTATGGGCTATACAGCTTAACATAGGAGAAAGCGCAATGCCCGCTACCGCAGCTAACGTTCTCGACGTGCGCACGATCGTTCCGCGTGAGCGCCACCCGCTGATTTTCGGCACTTTCCGCAAGCTCGCTCCCGGCGACGCCTTCCTGCTCGTCAACGACCACGACCCGAAGCCGCTTTACTACCAGTTCCAGGCCGAGCTGGGCGAGCCGTTCCAATGGGAGTACCTGGAGAGCGGGCCGGAAGTCTGGAGAGTGCGCATCGGCAAATCGGGATAGCCGCGCCGGACATTACCCCCGGTCGGCGCGTTCAAAGTCTCATGCCTAGCATGACCGTCCGCCAAGGTTCGGATCGCGCCTCGCATTCGGGCGCGATCACACTGCCCCTGAGCGAAGGGGAGAGTTTGCTCGATCAACTGCTTCGCCACGATGTGGATTTGCCACACGAGTGCGAGGCGAGCGGGGCGTGCGGAACGTGCGTCATCGTGGTGCGCGAAGGCCTCGAAAGTCTGGCGCCACCCGACGACGACGAACGCGACGTGCTGGACAAGACGGGCTCGCTGAACCCCGGCGCGCGCCTCGCCTGCCGTGCAACCCCGAACGGCATTGGCCGCGCGCTCGAGATCGAGATCGAATGTGAGCGTGCGCCGCGAATCAGCGCGGTATTGCGCGGGAACGTGCTTCCCGTCGCCTTGAGCGCGCGCGCGGCGAGACATATTGCCCAGCAACTGGCGAAGCGCGGAGCGTCGGCGGCGGTGCGGCTCGCCGTGCGCGCGGCCGGATGCTCGGGATTCAGCTACAGGGTCGAATACGCGGACAGGGTGGAAGCGCGCGACAAGGTATTCGAGAGCCGCGGCATACGGATCGCCGTCGATCCGGAAAGCCTACCGTTCGTGCACGGAACCGTCCTCGATCTGGTGCAAGAAGGCCTCTGCCGGCGGTTGCGTTTCGACAACCCGAATGCGCGCACGACCTGCGGTTGCGGTGAGAGCTTTGCCACGTGAGAGCGGCGGTTGAACCCATCGCTTGCGGCGACTGCGGCCATCCGCCGCAGACGGCGTACGATCTCGATCTGAGGTGCGAATATTGCGCTGCCAGCGTTCCTTCAAGCGCCGCGGCGAGCGTCGAGGCAGCCGATTACGTGTGGCATTTTTGTGGTCATGACTGCCTTGCGCAGTGGTGCGAGAAAACGCGAAACCGGGGGTGCTGAAGCGGAGCGGATCGCCTTCCTGCTCGCCCGGGACGGCAACGACGCTACCGTTGCCTGGGTGAGGCGCACGCTCGCGGCGTATCGCCGTGCGGTGCTCGATCCGGGGCACTTCGCGGCAGCGCCCGGTTATCGACGCCTATTTCTCGCTTCCTGCGCCGGGTTTCGCAGCTGGCTCGCGGAGGATGCGCGCCACTCCAAAAAGGCCAAACGGCCGCAGCACGGGCCATAGCCGCGTTGTAAACAGCGCAAGCGACGACCAAAGCAGCACGCCGCCAGCAAGCTGCAGACCCACCCCGAACAGCGCGATTCCGGCGATGGTACAGGCGAGCTGCGCGAGCGACCACGCGCCGCCGCGGATCGGGCGGCCGGTGAAGCGCGGCAGCATGTGCGCCCCCAAAGCGTAGATCAGGCACAGCACGAAGCCGCCGAACAGGTGCATCGGCGCCGGCGCGAGCAGCGAGCCCTCGAGGAGCAGCGCGAGCCCCGACAGCGCGAGCCAGGCGAGCGCCGAGAGAGCGAACAGGCGCTCGTCGCGCCCGAGCAGCAGGCCGACGTGGCGCGCCGCGCGCGCGGGCCGATCGGGCGCCGCCGCGACGATCTTGCGCGCGTCGGCAAGTGGCAGCACGCCGACCGCCTTCAGCTCGCCATCGACCACCAGCGCCGGAATGCTGCGGATGCGCAGCTCGCGCGCCAGGCGCTTGCCCTCGAGCTGCGCCAGGTCGAGCACCGCGTAGTCGAAGTCCTTTTCGGCGGCGACCGTGCGCCAGACGGCCTCCGCCGCCGGGCAGGTCACGCACCATTCGGAAACGAGCAGTTCGACGCGCATCGTTATTCCGCGCAACGCATGCACTCGAGGTCGTAGCGGTCGATCCAGGCGCGCAGGCCGGCTTGCGCGACCTCGCCGCGCGCGAGCGAGGCGAGCGCGGCCTGCGGGTCGTCAGGCCTCATCAGCACCAGCCAGGCCTCCGTATAGGGCGCGACGTTGATCAATCCGGGCTCGGCGGCGACCCGCTCGTTGACCGCGACGATGGTGCCTTCGAACGGCGCCGGCACGCCGCCCGCCCACTTGCCCGACTCGAGCCGGGCGACGGGCTTTTTCTTCGCCCGGCTCGAGCCAACCGGCCGGAAGGTGGCGTACTGTACGCGGCCCGCCGTCGTCTGCGCCGGGTCGGTGATGCCGACGCGAAAGCTGCCGTCGGGCTCCGGCTTCACCCAGCAGTAGTCCAGGTCGTACCACAGCTCCTCGGGCAGCTCGCAGCCACGGTACTCGCTCACTCGGCCTCCGCCGGCGGCGAGAGCCGGACCGTGAACACGACGTTTACGCCGAAGGCGAGCATCGCCGCGACGCTCAGCGCCCCGCCGAGCGTCACTGCCCAGTGCAGCGACGTAAGCCAGCCGGCGACCATCAGCGGCAGCCCCGCGTTGGCGAGCCAGAACTGCAGCCAGGCCAGGCGTTCCG
>DAHVFK010000049.1 GCA_027317055.1 Betaproteobacteria bacterium
CATCCTGCTCGGCGACGTCGAGGTCGCGATCGGGGGCGGCGCCGAGAGCATGAGCCGCGCGGCCTATTTCCTGCCCGGGGCGCGCTGGGGAACCCGCATGGGCGACGGCGCGCTGGTGGACGCCATGAGCGGCGCGCTGCACGATCCGTTCGGCCACGGCCACATGGGCGTCACGGCGGAGAACGTCGCGGCCAAGTACGGCTTCACGCGCGAGCAGCAGGACGCATTCGCGCTCGAATCGCACCGGCGCGCCGCCCACGCGCTGGAGAAAGGCTTCTTCAAGAGCCAGATCGTGCCGCTGGAGCTTAAGACACGCAAAGGCGTCGAGCAGTTCGTCACCGACGAGCACGTGCGGCGCGACGCCAAGATCGAGGACCTGCAGAAGCTCAGGCCCGCATTCAGGAAGGACGGCTCGGTCACGGCGGGCAATGCTTCGGGCCTGAACGACGCGGGCGCCGCGGTGGTGCTGATGGAAGCACAGGCGGCGGCCAAGGCGGGCGCGCGCCCGCTGGCGCGCCTGGTGGCCTATGCCCACGCCGGCGTCGAGCCGCAGCTGATGGGACTGGGGCCGATCCCCGCGGTGAGGAAGGTGTTCGAGAAGGCGGGGCTCAAGCCGGCCGACATGGACGTGATCGAATCGAACGAGGCGTTTGCGGTGCAGGCCATGGCGGTGACCAAGGACCTCGGCCTCGACCCGCAGAAGGTGAATCCGAACGGCGGCGCGGTCGCGCTCGGGCACCCGATCGGCGCAACCGGCTGCATCCTGACGGTCAAGGCGCTGTACGAGCTCGAGCGCACGAGCAAGCGCTACGCGCTGGTGACGATGTGCATCGGCGGCGGGCAGGGCATCGCCGCGGTCTTCGAGCGGCTGGGCTAGGCGTCCTCGACCTGAACGCCTTTCCAGAACGCGACGTGGCCGGCGATGTGCTCGGCCGCGGGTTTGGCGACCGGGTAGGTCCAGGCCGCGTCGCGGTTGACTTCGCCCTCGACCACCACGTCGTAGTAGCTCGCGGTGCCTTTCCACGGGCACACCGAGTGCGTCTGCGACTCGCGCAGGTAGGTCCGGTCGACTGCCTCGGGCGGAAAGTACACGTTGCCCTCGACGATCTGCACGTCCTCGGTCGTCGCCTCGGCCAGCACCGCGCCGTTCCAAGTTGCTTTGGGCATACGGCAAGAATAACTTAATCGAGAAGGAGTGAGATGGAAACCCGAAGGCTTGGACAGAGCGGGCTCAAGGTGTCGGTGCTGTGCCTCGGTACGATGATGTTCGGCGACCGCACCGACGAGGCCGAAGCCGGGCGGATCGTGGCCTTAGCGCGCGAGGCCGGGGTCAATTTCGTCGACACGGCGGATGCCTATGCGAAGGGTGAATCGGAGCGCATTCTCGGCCGTCTGATCGCGGCGGACCGCGAGCGCTGGGTGGTTGCGACCAAGGTCGGCAACACCGGCGCGCCGGCGCCGAACGACGCCGACCTGTCGCGCCGCCACGTGATGAGTGCGATCGACGCCTCGCTCGGGCGCCTCGGCACGGATTACGTCGATCTTTACTATCTGCACGTCGACGATGCCGGCACGCCGCTGGAGGAGACGGTGGCGACTCTGGGCGACCTGGTGCGCGCCGGCAAGATCCGCTACTGGGGCGTGTCCAACTTCCGCGGCTGGCGCATCGCGCAGGCGGCGCTGCTCGCCGACCGGATCGGCGTGCCGCGCCCGGCCGTCTGCCAGCCCTACTACAACGCAGTCAACCGCATGCCGGAGGTCGAGGTGCTGCCCGCCTGCGAGCACTTCGGCCTCGGTGTGGTGCCCTACTCGCCGCTTGCGCGCGGGGTGCTGATCGGGAAATACCGGCCGGGCGCGACGCCGCCCGTGGAGACCCGCGCCGGGCGCGGCGACAAGCGCATGATGCAAACCGAGTTCCGTGCCGAGTCGCTCGCGATCGCCGAAAAGATCAAGGCGCACGTCGAGCGGCGCGGCATGAGCGCGGGCCAGTTCGCGCTCAATTGGGTGCTAAACAGCGGCGCGGTCACGAGCGTGCTCGCCGGGCCCCGCACGATGGAGCAGTGGACCGAGTACCTCGGCGCCCTCGGTCACGCCTTCGGCGCCGAAGACGAGGCGCTGGTCGAGGCGCTGGTGGCGCCTGGCCACCCTTCAACGCCGGGGTTCAACGATCCGCGCTACCCGATAACGGGCCGGCGGCCGCGCGTGTCCTAGCCGGCTTCGCCCGGCAAGGGCTCCTCTGCCGGCCGCGCCGCATGGTCTGCGGCGAGCAGCAGGTACATCGCCGGCACCACGAACAGCGTGAACAGGGTGCCGATCGCGATGCCCGAGGCAATCACCAGGCCCAGGTTGAACCGGCTCACCGCGCCGGCTCCGCTCGCGGTGATGAGCGGCACGACGCCGAACACCATCGCCGCGGTGGTCATCAGGATCGGGCGCAGCCGGATTCCGGCCGCCATCTCGATCGCCTTTCGCTTGGCGTGCCCCGCCCGCTGCAGGTTGTTGGCGAACTCTACGATCAGAATGCCGTGCTTGCTGATCAGTCCGATCAGCGTTACCAACCCCACCTCGGTGTAGATGTTCAGGGTCGCGCCGCCGATCCCCAGGCTGATGAAAATCAGCGCACCGCAGATCGACATCGGCACCGACACCAGGATGATGACGGGGTCGCGGAAGCTCTCGAACTGAGCCGCGAGCGCGAGGAAGATGATGATCAAGGCGAAGAAGAACGTCACCACCAGCGCGCTCGACTCCTGCACGAACTGGCGCGACTGCCCGGCATAGTCTACCGAGTAGCCCTGCGGCAGCGTGCGCGCGGCAAGATTCTGCAGATAGGCAAGTGCGTCGCCCTGCGCCACGCCGGGAAAGGGAACGCCGGAGATGGTGGCCGAATTCTGCTGCTGGAAGTGGTTCAGCGTCTGCGGCACCACCTTGGTTTCGATGTGCGCGAGCGTCGACAGCGGGACCATAGCGCCGCTCGAGGTCCGCAAGTAGTAGCTTCGCAGCTGGTCCGCGTTCAGGCGGTCGACCTGCCGCACCTGAGGAATCACCTTGTAGGAGCGGTCGGCGAGGCTGAAGTAGTTGACGTAGCCGCCGCCGACCATCGCCGAGAGCGCGCCGCCGACGTCCCGCATCGACAGTCCGAGCTGCGCCGCGAGCTCTCGGTCGATCACGACCGTCGATTGCGGCTGGTCGAATTTGAGGTCGCTGTCGATGAAGATGAACATGCCGCTCTTCTGCGCGTCCTGCAGAAATCTCTGCGCCACGTCGTTCAGGCGTTCGAATGGCTCGGTGGTCTGAATCACGAACTGGATCGGCAGCCCGAATGCGCCCGGCAGCGGCGGCGGCTGGAACACCACCGCCCTGATTCCTGCGATCCTGTTCAGCTGCCCTTGCACCGCGGGCTGCAATTGCGCGGCGGTCTTCGCGCGCTGGTTCCAGGGTTTGAGCACCATGCCGGCGATCGACTGGCCCGGCACGTCGAGCTGAAACACGTGATCGGTCTCGGGGTGCGAGGCGAAATCCTCGTATACCTTGCGCGAGTAGAGCTGGCGCTGCGCGAGCGTGGCGTTCGGCGCCGAGCTCGACGACGAAATGAGGACACCCTGGTCTTCCTGCGGCGCGAGCTCCGTTTTCGCGCCCGCGTAGAGGAAGTAAATGCTGCCCAGGACGATCAACGCGAAAATCCCGGTCACCGGAACGTAGCCGAGCGTTCGGTGGAGCAGCCCCTCGTAGCGGCGATGCAGGCCGTCGAACGCACGGTCGAGGTATCGCACCAGCCGCGCCTGCCAGCCGTGTTCCGCGGGATCGTGCGGCTTGAGCATGCGCGAGCACATCATGGGCGAGAGCGTGAGCGCGACGATCGCCGACACGGTTACGGCGCCGACCAGGGTAAAAGCGAACTCCGTGAACAGCGCGCCGGTGAGCCCGCCGAGGAAGCCGATCGGCACATACACCGCGACCAGCACCACCGTCATCGCGATAATCGGACCCCCAAGCTCGCGCGCGGCGAGCACGGCCGCCTGCATCGGGCGCAGTCCTTCCTCGAGGTGCCGGTTCACGTTCTCGACCACGATGATCGCGTCGTCGACTACCAGCCCGATCGCCAGCACCAGCGCAAGCAGCGTAAGAAGATTAATGCTGAAGCCGAAAATCAGCATTACGGTAAAAGTACCGATCAGCGAGAGCGGAATCGCCAGCGTCGGAATGAGCACCGAGCGCACCGAGCCGAGGAAGGCGAACACTACAAGGGTGACGATGAGCAGCGCCTCGGTGAGCGTCTTTACCACCTCGGTGATCGAGCTGTCCACGAACTTGGTCGAGTCGTACACGATGCGCCCGTCCAGGCCCTGCGGCAGCTGGGCCTGGATCCCGGGGAAGACATCGCGCACGCGCTTGATCACCTCGAGCAGGTTGGCCGACGGCGCCACCTGGATGCCGATGTAGACCGCCTGGTTGCCGTCGAAGCCGACCGCCGATTCGTAGTCCTCCGCGCCGAGCGTCACGTTGGCGACGTCTTCCAGCCGCACGATGGCGCCCTTTTGCTGCTTGAGGATGAGGCGCTTGAACTCGTCGACCGAGTGCAGGCTGGTGGAGGCGGTGAGGTTTACCTGCACCATCTGCCCCTTGGTGCTGCCCACCGCCGCCAGGTAGTCGTTGGTCGCGAGCGCCTGCTGCACGTCGGACGCGGTGAGGCCGTAGGCCGCTAGCTTGCGCGGATCGAGCCAGGCGCGCAGCGCGAACAGCTTCTGGCCGATAAGCTCCGCGGTCTGCACCCCCTCGACTGCCTGCAGCTTGGGCTGCACCACCCGCACCAGGTAGTCGGTAATCTTGTTGGCCGGCAGAACCTGGCTCGCGAATCCGATGTACATCGCGTCGATCGTCTGGCCGATCTTGACCGACAGCACCGGCTGCTGCGACCCCTGCGGCAATTGGTTGAGAACGGCGTTCACTTTGGTATTGATCTCGGTCAGCGCCTTGTCCGGGTCGTAATTGAGCCGCAGGCTGGCGCTGATCGTGCTCACGCTCTGGCGGCTGGATGAAGTCAGGTAATCGATGCCGTTCGCCTGGGCGATCGAATTCTCCAGCGGCGTCGTGATGAACCCGGCCACCAGCGCGGGGTCTGCGCCCACGTAGGTGGTGGTCACGGTGACCACTGCGTTCTGCGTGCGCGGGTACTGCAGCACCGGCAGCAGCGCGACCGAGCGCAGGCCCAGCACCAGCAGCAGCAGGCTCACCACGGTGGCGAGCACCGGGCGGCGGATGAAGATGTCGGTGAATTTCATGACGCGCCTCGGCTCACTGGTCCTGCGGGCGCGGAGCGGGGTTGTCGGCGGGCTGAATCGTGTTGTCGATCAGCACCGGGGTGCCGTTGCGCAGCTTGAGCTGGCCTGCGCTTACCACCGTCTCGCCTTCCTTGACGCCGGACAGCACGGCGATCTGGTCGCCGCGCGTGGCACCGGTGGTGACGAAGCGCTGCGTGGCGACGAGCTGCGGCTTGCCGTCGGGCCCCTTGCCCTTGTCCTCGACCACGAACACGGTGTTGCCGTAGGGATTGAACGTGATCGACGTCTGCGGCAGGGTCAGGCGGCGCTCTACGGCGCCGGACTCGACCGTGACCGATACGAACATGCCGGGCAGGAGCTTGTGCTGCGGGTTGCGCAGCGTGGCGCGCACCTGGACGTTGCGCGTGGCCGAATCGACCTTGGCGTCGAGCGCGGCAATCTCGCCCTCGAAGCGCTCGCCCGGCAGCGCGTCGCTGGTGGCGTTCAGCTTCTGCCCCGGGTTGACCTGCGCCAGCTGTCGCTGCGGCACGCTGAAGTCCACGTACATCGGGTCCAGCGCCTGCAGCGTCACCAGCTTGGTGCCGGGCGCGACGTACTGGCCGAGGTCGACCGCGCGCAGGCCGAGCCGGCCGGCGAAGGGCGCGCGCAGGTTTTTCTTGTCGACCAGCGCCTGTTGCTCGGCCACGCGCGCCTTGGCGACCTTGAGGTTGGCCGCATCCGTGTCGACGCTCGCCTGGCTCACCGCCTGGACCTTGAGCTGGCTCTGGTCGCGCCGGTAGGTGAGTTCGGCCAGCTCGGCGGTGGCCTTGAGCGACTCGAGCTGCGCGATATCTACCGCGGCATTGAGCTGAACCAGCGGTGCGCCGGCCTTCACCTCCTCGCCGGAGCGGAAGTGGATCGCGGAGATGACGCCGGCGACTTCGGGCGCGAGGTCCGCGCCGCGCACCGCACGCAGCGTGCCGACGGCGTTCAGCTCAGGCTGCCACTCCTGGAACCCGGCCTTGATGGTCGAAACTGTCTGCGGCGGCACGCCTTGCGAGGAGAGGTACTTCTTGATCATGCGCGACTTGAACGCCTGGAAGCCGAAGATACCTCCGAAGATCAAACCGGCGATCACCAGCATCAGGACCATGCGCTTGGTCATGGATTGCGACTCCCTGCAATGTCGGAATTGGGTGCCAGCACCGCGGCGTCGTGCCACCAGCCGCCGCCGAGCGCCTGGAACAGCGCGGCCGTGTCGGCGTAGCGCGCGGCCTGGGCCTGCACCAGGCCGATGCGGCTGCGCTGGTATTGCTGCTCCGCGCTCAGCAGCACGAGGGTGCTGGTCGCGCCGAGCTCGAACTGGCTGCGCGCGAGCTCGTAGCTCGCGCGCGCGGCGGCTTCCGCCTCGGCTTGCGCCTTGAGCGCCTGCGCGTCGTTCTCGAGCGCGCCCAGCGCGTCGGCCACGTTCTGAAACGCGCCGAGCACCGTCTGGCGGTACTGCGCCAGCGCCCGATCGTAGGCGGCGACCGCGGCGCGCTGCTGCGCCTTGAGCGCGCCGCCGTGGAAGATCGGCTGCAGCAGCCCGGCGCCGACGTTCCAGATCATGCTGTTGGCGCCGAACAGGCCGCCGGTCGTGGTCGCAATCGTGCCATAGGACGCGCTGAGCGTGAGCTGCGGATATTCGGCTGCGGTCGCGACCCCGACCTGGGCGCTTGCCTGATGCAGCAGCGCCTCGGCAGCCTGGATGTCGGGCCGCTGGCGCGCCAGCTCGGAGGGCAGGCTGACCGGCAGTTCGTGCGGTAGCTCGAGCCCGGCCAACTCGAATTGCGGCAGCTGCGCGCTGGCGGGCGTCTTGCCCACCAGCGTCGCGAGCGCGTTGCGGGTCTGCGCCAGCGCCTTTTCCAGCGGCGGCAGCGCGGCGCGCGTCTGCGCCAGCTGTGCGCGCTGCACGAGCACCTCGGCGCGCGAGATCGCCCCCAGCGCGAGCTGCTTCTCGAGCACCGCGAGCGAGCGCTGCTGGGCGTCGATGATGTCGCGCGTGGCGCCGATCTGCGCCCGCAGCGACGCCTCGCTCACCGCAGTGGTCACGATGTTCGAGGTCAGCGTCAGGTAGGTTGCCGCGATCTGGTAGCGCTGGTAGTCGATCTGCGCCTCGAGCAGCTCGAGCTCGCGCCGCGCCCCGCCGGCCACGTCGATCTGGTAGGACACGTTCACCGAGGCGTTGTAGAGATTGAACACCGGGATCCGTGCGTTGGGCTGGTTCTGGGGAGCCCCGGAGATTCTTTGCCGCGTGGCGCCTAGCTTTGCGTCGACGCTGGGATAGAGCACCGCGGTCGCCGCTCTCAGATTCTCCTGCGATACGCGCAGCGCCGCCTGCGCCGCCTCCAGGGTCGGGCTGTCCGCGAGGGCGGTTCGGATCAAGCGGTCGAGCGCGCTCGAGCGATAGACCTGCCACCACGCGGCGGGGATCTCGCGTCCGTACACGAAACGCTGCTCGGCACCGCCGGCGACCGGCGCCGAAGCGGTCTTGGTCGGCAGCGGTGCGGCGGCGTAGCCCGAGCCTTCGGCGGGCTCGGGGCGGCGGAAATCCGGTCCGACCGCGCAGGCCGCCAGCGCGGCGCCGGCCGCGATCATCGCGCCGAGGTGGATCGGGCGCGGGCTCATTCGTGCGCCTCGGCCAGAACGGCGGGCGCGAGCCCATCGATCAGCGCGCCCACCATGTCGCGTACGCCGTGCTTGAGCGGCGCGGCGTTGCAGCTGAAGTGCTCGCGCATCGCGGCCTGGAAGCATCCCGCGAGCAGCAGCTCGGCCGCCGCGCGCGAGTTCGCGCCGGGGGCGACGCGGCCCAGGCGCTGCTCGGCTTCCAGGTAAGCCGCCAGCGCCGCACCCGACTCGCCCGGCCCGAGCTTGTTGCGCTCGAGAATCTGGCGCACGCGCACCAGCAGCGTTCGGTCGGAGTACAGCGAGCAGACCATCGGCGCGACCCGGAGGTGGAACTCGAGCGCGGCGCGCGCGACTTGCTCCAGGTTCGCGCGCAGGCTGCGCCGGCCGACCTGCAACGCCAGGCTGTCGACCACCTGCTTGAACTCGCCCATCCCGGCCTGGATCACCGCGAGCAGCAGTTCGGCCTTGTCGGCGAAGTGATGGTACAGGGCGCCCTCGGCGACGCCGGCCACGCGCGCGATGTCGCGCGTGCTGGTGTGCGCGAGGCCGCGCTCGCACATCAGGCGCGCAGTGGCGCTGATCAGCCGCTCGCGGGTGCCGGCGACTTCGGATTTTGCGGGGGAACGGGTCATGAATTGAGCGAACGCTCACGAATTCTGAGCGATCGCTCAAATCCGGTCAAGCCCGGGTGACCAGCCGGTGGCGGCTTACCAGGTAAAGCCCGGCGGCGACGATGATGGCCATGCCGACGAGCGACCAGCGGTCGGGCAGCTGGCCGAACACGAGGTAGCCGAGCAGCGTGACCCACAGCAGCTGGGTATAGACGAATGGCGCGAGCAGCGTGGCGGATGCGTGCTCGTAGGCCCGGATCAGCGCCAGGTGCCCGGCCAGCCCCAGTACGCCGAGCAGGAAGAAGAGCGCCCAGTGCAGTGGCGCCACCGGAGTCCTCCAGTACCAGGGCAGCAGCGCCGAGAACATGAGCGTTCCCACCAGCGCGCCGTAGAAGAGCGACGTCAAAGGGTGCTCGACGCCCGCGACCTTGCGCGTCAGGATCTGGTAAAGCGCGTTGCAAAGCGCCATGCCCATCGGCAGCAGCGCGTACAGCGTAAACACGCCCGAGCCCGGGCGCACGATCACCAGCGCGCCGGCGAGCCCGATCGCCACCGCCGCAAGGCGCGGCGGGTCGAGCCGCTCGCGCAGCATCGGCACCGCAAGCAGGGCGACGAACAGGGGCAGCACGAAGCCGATCGCCGCCGCGTCGGCGATCTGCAGCACCGTCAGCGAGGTGAAATAAAGCAGCGTGGCCGATCCCAGCATCAGCCCGCGCAGGGCCTGGATCCCGGGGCGCCCGGTGCGCAACCGGTCGTAACGGCCGCGGATACCAAAATAGACCAGCAGCAGCGCCAGGTTGACCGCATAGCGCGTCCACACGATCGCGGGCACCGGATACCAGCGCGAAAGGTACTTCGCCGTGGTGTCGAGCAGGGCGAAGATGCCCACCGCGAGCACCATGAGCGCGATGGCGTGCAGCGCGGGGTCGCGGGGGGAGGAGGGCTGCGTCATGCCGGCGGAAGGGCGACATTGTACGGACTGCTAGACTGGCCGCGATGGAAATGTCGCCCGCGCTCACGCTCGCGATGCTCGGCGCCGCGCTGCTGCACGCGGGCTGGAACGCGCTGTTCAAGTCGAGCCCGGACAAGGCGCTGGAGAATGTCGCGCTCGCGGTCAGCCGCGGCGCACTCGCGCTCGCCTGCGTGCCGTGGCTGCCCCTGCCGGCGCCCGCTTCCTGGCCCTGGATCGCGGCTTCGGTCCTGGTGCACGTGGCGTACTTCTGGGCCCTGGCGGGCGCCTACCGCTGGGGCGACCTGTCGTTCGCCTACCCGGTCATGCGCGGCGGGGCGCCGGTGCTGGTCGCGCTGGCGAGCGCCGCGGTCTTCGGCGAGGTCCTTTCCTGGCGCCAGGCGGCGGCGGTGGCGCTCATCTGCGCCGGGATCCTCGCCTTCGCCGGTGGCCCGCGCGGCGATGCGCAGGCCGGGCGGCGGGCAATGCTGTTCGCCGTCGGCAACGCGGCGGTGATCGCGACCTACACCCTGATCGATGCGCGCGGGGTGCGCCTCTCGGGCGCCGCGGTGAGCTACGCGCTGTGGTTCTTTGTCGCCAACAGCGTGGTGCAGATCGCGCTCGGCGTGGCGGGGCGCGGGCGGGAGGTTCCGGCCTATCTGCGCCGGCACTGGCTGCGCGCGGCGATCGGCGGCGCTTTCACGCTGGGGTCGTATGGCATCGCGCTGTGGGCCATGGCGCGCGCGCCGGTCGCGCTGGTGGCGGCGGTGCGGGAAACCTCGGTCGTGTTCGCCGCCGCCCTGGGCGCGCTGTTCCTCGGCGAGCGCTTCACGCTGCGGCGCGCCGGCGCCACCGCGACCGTGCTCGCCGGCCTGGTCGCGCTGCGGCTCTAGCTCAGCGCGGGGCGGGCTCGATCGCGCCGTCGGCCAGGCGCACGTGATCGCCTGCGCGCCAGGCCGGCTGCTGCGCCAGCGTGACGACCTGCGAGCGACCGTCCTCCAGGCGCACGGTGACTTCCCATTGCTTGCTCGCGCGCGCCCTCTTCTCGACTTCGTTGCCCGCGACGGCGCCGCCGACCGCACCGACCACGCCCATCAGGGTCTTGGCGTTGCCGCCGCCCAGCTCGTGCCCGACCAGCGCGCCGGCGACGCCGCCGGCCACCACGCCCAGGCCCGTGCCCTTGCCTTTGACCTCCACCTCGCGCACCCCCTCGACCACGCCGCAGTCGGCGCAGGCGGGCCTCGCCGCGGCGACCTGTGTGCGCTGGGCGGCAGGCTCGGTGCGCTTCGGCGCGGCCGCGCGGCGCACCGGCTTGTGCGCCGGTTTCGCCTCGGGCGACTTCGCCTCGGGCGCGGCCGCCGGCGCTTGCGCGGGCGCGGTCGCCGAGGAGGGTTCGGCGGCGCCCTTGGTGCCCGGCAGCAATCCGGTGAACGCGGCCACTCCCGCCGCCGCGAGCACGATCACCGCGACCGCGGCGGTCGCAACGAGGGGGTGCAGTTTCTTGATTGTGTCCATGATTTCGATCTCCTGTTACTGAAGCTGTGCAATAGACCTGAGGTTATCGCCTTGGTTCCTTGCTCGCGCGTCAATCCATCACGTTTCCCGGCGCATTTGCGGGAAGAGGATCACGTCGCGGATCGACGGACTGTCGGTGAGCAGCATGACCAGGCGGTCGATGCCTATTCCCGCGCCCGAGGTGGGCGGCAGGCCGTATTCGAGCGCGCGGATGTAGTCGGCGTCGTAGTACATCGCCTCCTGATCGCCGGCGTCCTTCTTCTTCGCCTGATCGAGGAAGCGCTCGGCCTGATCCTCGGGGTCGTTGAGCTCGGAAAAGCCGTTCGCGATCTCCTTCGCGTCGACGAACAGCTCGAAGCGCTCGGTCAGCTCCGGGTCGCCGTCCTTGCGCCGCGCGAGCGGCGAGACCTCGGCCGGAAAGTCGAGGATGAAGGTCGGCTCGACCAGCCGCTTTTCCGCCAGCGCCTCGAACAGCAGCAGCTGCAGCGAGCCCCAGCCCTGCTCGTCGCCGAAGGCGACCCCGAGCGCGCGCAGCTTGTCGGCCAGGAACGCGCGCTCGCGCAGCTGCGCCGCCGACCAAGGCTCCGGGGCGTGGTTCTGGATCGCCTGCGTCATCGTCAGGCGCGCGAAGGGCTTGCCGAAATCGATCTCTCGCTCCTGGTAGACGACCTTGGCGCTGCCCAGGGCGGACTCCGCGGCGTGCCGGATCACCTCTTCGGTGAGCGACATCATGTAGTGATGGTTGGTGTACGCGCAGTACGCCTCCATCATGGTGAACTCCGGATTGTGGCGCGTCGAGATGCCTTCGTTCCTGAAGTTGCGGTTGATCTCGAACACCCGCTCGATCCCGCCGACCACCAGCCGCTTCAGGTACAGCTCGGGCGCGATGCGAAGGTAGAGCTCCATGTCGAGCGCGTTATGGTGGGTGCGGAAAGGCCGCGCCGCCGCGCCGCCGGGAATCGGCTGCAGCATCGGCGTTTCGACCTCCAGATAGTCGGCGCGCGCCATGTATTCGCGCATCGCCCGCACCACGCGCGAGCGCACGGCGAACACCCAGCGCGAGCGCTCGTTCACCAGCAGGTCGACGTAGCGCTGGCGGTAGCGCTGCTCCTGGTCGGTCAGGCCGTGGAACTTCTCCGGCAGCGGGCGCAGCGATTTCGCCAGCAGCCGCAGCGCGTGCGCGCGCAGCGTCAGCTCGCCGGTGCGGGTCTTGAACAGGAATCCGGTCACGCCGACGATGTCGCCGATGTCGTGGTGCTTGAAGGCCGCGTGGCCCTCTTTGCCGGTGTTGTCGTCCGAGACGTAGATCTGCAGCCGCCCGCCGTGGTCCTGCAGCACCCCGAAGCTCGCCTTGCCCATCACGCGCTTGAGCATCAGGCGGCCGGCGATCGTGGCCGGCACCTGCTTCGCTTCGAACTCCTGCGCCGGCAGCTCGCCGTAGCGCTCGAGCAGGCTCGCGGCCATGTCCTCGCGCGCGAAGTCGTTCGGATAGGCCGCGCCTTGCTCGCGCAGCCGGGCGAGCTTGGCGCGGCGCTCGGCGATGATCTGGTTCTCGTCCTGCTGCGCCTCGGGCTTGTTGGTCTGCGTCATTTCATACTCCCTGCTTGAGGCTCGCGCTGATGAACTGATCCAGGTCGCCGTCGAGCACCGCCTGCGTGTTGCCGACCTCGATCCCGGTACGCAGGTCCTTGATGCGCGACTGGTCCAGAACGTAGGACCGGATCTGGTGTCCCCAGCCGATGTCCGACTTCGTTTCTTCGACCTTGTCGCGCTCGGCCTGGCGCTTGCGCAGCTCGAGCTCGAAAAGCTTCGACTTGAGCATCGCCATCGCCTCGGCACGGTTGCGGTGCTGCGAGCGGTCGTTCTGGCATTGCACCACCGTGTTGGTGGGCAGGTGCGTGATGCGCACCGCGCTGTCGGTGCGGTTGACGTGCTGGCCGCCGGCGCCGGAGGCGCGGTAGGTGTCGATCTTCAGATCGGCCGGGTTGATCTCGACCTCGATCGACTCGTCCACTTCCGGGTACACGAACACGCTGGCAAACGAGGTGTGGCGGCGCGCATTCGAGTCGAAGGGGCTCTTGCGCACCAGCCGGTGCACGCCAAGCTCGGTACGCAGCGTGCCGTAGGCATGGTCGCCGACGACCTTGAGCGCGGCGCTCTTGATGCCCGCGACCTCGCCGTCGGTGTGCTCGAGGATCTCCACCTTGAAGCCCTTGCGGTCGCAGTACTTGAGGTACATGCGCTCGAGCATCGCGGCCCAGTCCTGCGCTTCCGTGCCGCCCGAGCCGGCCTGTATGTCGACGAAGCAATTGTTG
>DAHVFK010000004.1 GCA_027317055.1 Betaproteobacteria bacterium
TTGGTCCGACCAATCTGCCAACGCCTCGGGTTCTCCCCGTAGCACCAGGAGCGTGGGCGGGACGAGCGCCTCCTCGAGCGCCAGCGCCATGGCGCCGAACCCGGCCGGGTGGTCGCGCATGGTCGGCAGGTAGAGCTCGAGCGTGCGCTCGGCCGCACGCGCATAGCGGTCCTCGCCGGTCAGCGCCGCCAGCCGGCCGAGCGCCCAGGCGGCAACTGCGTTGCCGGACGGCGTGGCGTTGTCGTGTCCCGGCTTTGGCCGGTGAATCAGCCGCTCGTGGTCACGGGCGGTGAAATAGAACCCGCCTGCCTCACGGTCCTCGAACTGATCGAGCAGCACCTCGGCCAGTTCCTCGGCGAACTCCAGCTCGGCGAGCGAAAAGCGCGCCTGCAGCAACTCGGTCAACGCGGCGATGAGAAACGCGTAGTCGTCGAGGTACGCGTTCAGGTGCGCCCTGCCGTCCTTGTAGGTTGCCAGCAGCCGCCCGTCCCGCCACATGCGCTCGCGGATGAATTCCAGGGCGCGATCGGCCGACTCGAGCCATGCCGGTCGCCCAAACACACGCCCCGCATGCGCCATGCCGCGGATCGCAAGCGCGTTCCACGACACGAGCACTTTTTCGTCGCGACCCGGCCGCACACGCTTCGCGCGCGCCGCGAACAGCTTCGCGCGCGCCGACGCGAGCAACGCTCCGCCGTCCGCCGCGAGCGGCTTCGCGACGTGAAGATGCCAGTGAAGATTCTCGAAGTTCGGTGACTCGTCGAGGCCGTAGCGCGCAGCGATCACCGCGTATTCCTGTTCATCCAGCAGCGCCTGCGCCTCCTCGCGGTTCCAGACGTAGAATTTTCCCTCCTCATGCTCCGAGTCGGCGTCGAGCGAAGAGTAGTAGCCGCCCTCGGGTGACTGCATCTCGCGCATGATCCAGCCGGCGGTCTCCTCGGCGCACTGGGCGAAGCGCGCCTCGCCGGTGGCGAGCCAGGCATCGGCCAGCAGCCCGAGCAGCGGTCCGTTGTCGTACAGCATCTTCTCGAAGTGCGGGATCGCCCACTGCGCGTCGACGCTGTAGCGGCAAAAGCCGCCGCCCAGCTGGTCGTAGATTCCGCCATCGCACATGCGCGAGAGCGTCACGCGCGCCATGTCGAGCGCGCCGCGGTCGCCGTCTTTCGCCCACGCGCGCAGGCACAGCTCCAGGTCGGTCGGATGCGGAAACTTGGGCGCGCCGCCGAAGCCGCCGAAGCGCGGGTCGAAACTCTCGCGCAGGCCGTCGAGCGCGGCCTTGATCGGCCCGGCGTCGAACTCCGAGCGGTGGCCGCCGCCGCTGAGCACGGTGCGCGCGAAGGCGCTGCGCAGCTGCGCGTTCTGCTGCCCGATCTCGGCGCGCTTTTCCTGCCAGATCGCGGCGATGCGCTCGAGCAGCTCGGCGAATCCCGGCAACCCGTAGCGCGAGGTCTTGGGAAAATACGTGCCGCCGAAGAACGGCGTGCCGTCCGGCGAGAGAAACATCGTCAGCGGCCAGCCGCCGGGGCGCTGAGCGAGCATCTGGTGCGCCGTCTGATAGATCTGGTCGATGTCCGGGCGCTCTTCGCGGTCAACCTTGACGTTGACGAACAGCCGGTTCATCGCCGTCGCGACCTCGGGATCCTCGAAGCTCTCATGCGCCATCACGTGGCACCAGTGGCAGGCCGAATAGCCCACCGACAGCAGCAGCGGTTTGTCCTCACGGCGCGCGCGCTCGAGCGCCTCCGCGCCCCACGGGTACCAGTCCACCGGGTTGGCGGCGTGTTGCTGGAGATAGGGAGAGGTTTCGTTCGCTAGTCGGTTGGGCATGGCGTTGCTCGCGACCTCCGGCTCATGCAGCATGCGCTCATGGTAAACGCCAAAGACCCTCGTGCAGCAGAGGTCTTGCGCTTCTGGTTCGGCGACGATGCCGCCTACGGCAAGCCCAGCAAGGCCTGGTTCGTAAAGAATCCGGAGTTCGACCGCGAAATCCGCGCGCGCTTTCTGCCGCTCTACGATCAGGCCGCTGTTGGCGAACTGGATCACTGGCAGAGCGTGCCGGGCGAGTGCCTCGCGCTCGTCATTGCGCTCGACCAGTTTCCGCGCAACCTATTTCGCGGAGAAGCGCGAGCCTTCGCGTCGGACGCGCACGCTCTTGGCACCGCGCGGCGGGCGCTCGAAGCCGAGTATGACGCGGACATGCTGCCGGTCGAGAGGCTCTTCCTGTACCTGCCGTTCGAGCACAGCGAGTCGCTCGAGGACCAGTGGCGTGCAATGGCGCTGATCGGCCGGCTCGCGCCGTGGCCCGAAACCGCGGACACTTTCCCTTGTGCCGTGCGGCACTGGGACGTCGTGCGCCGCTTCGGCCGCTTCCCGCACCGCAATGCAGCGCTCGGACGCGGGAGCACGCCCGAGGAGCTCGAGTTCCTCAAGCAGCCCGGCTCGGGCTTCTAGTCCAGGTCGGTGACCGCGCCCTTCGAAGCGGTCGACACGAGCCGCGTGTACTTGCCCAGCAGCCCGCGCGTATAGCGCGGCTTTGGCGCTTTCCACTTCCTGCGCCGCGCCGCGAGCTCCTTTGCCGACACGTTGAGCCGGATCAGCCGCTTCTTCGCGTCGATGGTGACCGAGTCGCCCTCCTTCACCAGCGCGATGGTGCCGCCGACGAATGCCTCGGGCGCGACATGCCCCACCACCATGCCCCAGGTGCCGCCGGAGAAGCGCCCATCGGTGAGCAGGCCGACCGATTCGCCCAGGCCCTGGCCGATGAGGGCCGAGGTCGGGGCGAGCATCTCCTGCATGCCGGGGCCGCCCTTGGGCCCCTCGTAGCGGATCACGATCACGTCACCCGGCTTGATCTTCTTTGCCATGATCGCCTTCATGCAGGCGGGCTCGGAATCGAACACCCGCGCCGGCCCGGTGATCGAGGTCTTCTTCAACCCGGTGATCTTCGCCACGCAGCCTTCGGTCGCGAGGTTGCCCTTGAGGATCGTGAGGTGACCCTGCTTGTACATCGGATCCGACCAGGGACGGATCACCTGCTGGTCGGCGCGCGGCTGATCGGGCACGTCCTTGAGCATCTCGGCCATGGTCTTGCCGTGGATGGTCATGCACTCGCCGTGCAGCACGCCATTGTTGAGCAGGATCTTGAGCACCTGCGGCACGCCGCCGGTGCGGTGAAAGTCGACCGCAACGAATCGACCCGAGGGCTTGAGGTCGCACAGCACCGGCACCTTCCTGCGCACGCGCTCGAAATCGTCGATGGTCCATTTCACGCCGGCCGCGCTCGCGATCGCGAGGTAGTGCAGCACCGCGTTGGTCGAGCCGCCGGTAGCCATCACCAGCGCGACTGCGTTCTCGAGCGATTTGCGGGTGATGATGTCGCGTGGCCTGAGGTTATTGTGCACTGCCTGCACCAGCACGCGCGCCGATTCTGCGGCCGAGTCGGCCTTTTCCGAATCCGGCGAGGCCATCTGGCTCGAGCCGAGCAGGCTCATGCCGAGCGCCTCGAACGAAGAGCTCATGGTGTTGGCGGTGTACTGTCCGCCGCATGCGCCGACCGACGGGCACGCGTTTCTTTCGATGCCGACGAAATCCTCTTCGATCATCTTGCCGGCGGTGAAGGCCCCCACGGCCTCGAAGGCCGAGACGATGGTGAGGTCCTGCCCCTTCCACTTGCCGGGCTTGATGGTGCCGGCGTAGACGAAGATACCCGGTACGTTCATGCGCGCCAGCGCCATCATGCCGCCGGGCATGTTCTTGTCGCAGCCGCCGACCACGAGCGCGCCGTCCATCGCCTGTCCGTTGACCGAAGTTTCGACCGCGTCGGCGATCACCTCGCGCGACACGAGCGAGTACTTCATCGCCTCGGTGCCCATGCCGATGCCGTCGGTGACGGTGGGAAAGCCGAACACCTGAGGCTTGGCGCCAGCCGCCTCGAGCGCCACCATCGCGCGATCCACCAGCGGCTGGATGCCGGCGTTGCAGGGGTTCAGGGTCGAGTGGCCATTTGCCACACCGACGATCGGCTTGTCGAAGTCGCCGTCCTTGAAACCCACCGCGCGCAACATTGCGCGATTGGGCGAGCGCGCGACGCCCTGCGTGATCAGCCGGCTCCTGCGATTGTCAGCCATGTTGCGCCTCCGAACGATAGAATCGAATTCTACCGTGCTGATCCACCCAAATATCGACCCGGTCGCGATCTCGATCGGACCCCTCGCCGTGCGCTGGTACGGCCTGATGTACCTCGCCGGCTTCATGGCGGCGTGGTGGCTCGGGGTGCAGCGCATCAAGGCGGGCTTCGCCCCCGTCACGCGCGAGCAGTTCGACGACCTGCTGTTCTACGCGGTGCTCGGGGTGATTCTGGGCGGGCGCCTCGGTTACGTCCTGTTCTACAAGCCGGACTATTACTTCGCGCATCCCCTGCAGATCCTCGAGGTCTGGCACGGCGGCATGTCCTTCCACGGGGGCTTCCTGGGGGTGCTGGTGGCGATGGGCTACGCCGCGCGCAAGCACCGGGTCAACTGGTGGTCGCTGATGGACTACGTCGCGCCGCTGGTGCCGATCGGGCTCGCCGCCGGGCGGTTGGGCAATTTCATCAACGGGGAATTGTGGGGGCGCGTCACCACGCTGCCATGGGGCATGGTGTTCCCCGGCGCGGGCCCGCTTCCGCGCCACCCCTCCGAACTGTACGAGTTCGCCCTCGAGGGTGTGGTGCTGTTCGCGATCCTGTGGTGGTTTTCGTCCAAGCCCCGGCCGCGCGGCCAAGTTTCGGCCCTGTTCCTGATCGGCTACGGCAGTTTCCGCTTCATCGCCGAGTTCGCACGGGAGCCCGATGCCTTTCTCGGCTTTCTTGCCCTCGGTCTGACAATGGGGCAATGGCTGAGCCTGCCGATGATCCTGGCGGGCGCCGTCCTGTTCGTCTGGAGCGCGCGTCGAGGCTAGGCGAGCGAGCGCTCGAGCACCCGCGCAACGTGGATCGCCTCGCGACCCGCTCCATCGGCGATCTGGTGCCGGCAACTGGTACCGTCCGCAACAATGATCGCGTCAGCCCGCGCGACGCGAACCGCGGGCAATAGACTCGCCTCGGCCATTTTCATCGAAATCGCGTAGTGCTCGGTCTCGTAGCCGAAGCTGCCGGCCATGCCGCAGCAGCTGGCCTCGATCGGCGTGATGCGCAGCCCTGGGACCAGCGTCAGCACTTTCTCCACCTCCGCCATGGCCCCGAACGCCTTCTGGTGGCAATGGCCGTGCAGCAGCGCCTCGCCAGCGACCGGCTTGAGCTTGAGCGCCAGCCTTCCGGCGTCGGCTTCGCGGGCGAGGAACTCCTCAAACAGGAGGGCCTGCTTCGACAGCGCCGCGGTCCCCGGAAGCATCACGCTGAACTCGTCGCGCAAGGAGAGCAGACACGACGGCTCCAGCCCGACGATTGGCACGCCGCGCGCGACCCAAGGCGCGAGCGCCTCGAGCATGCGCTTTGCCTCGCGTTTAGCTTCATCGACTAGCCCCGCGGCGAGAAAGGTGCGGCCGCAGCACAGCGGCCGCCCGCCATCGGCCGGCTTCGCCTCCTGCACGCGGTACCCGGCCGCCTCGAGCACGTGCAGCGCGGCGCGCGCATTCTCGGGCTCGAAATAGCGGTTGAAGGTATCGACCAGGAGCACCACCTCGCGCCCGCCCGAGGACGCGGGCGCCGGCGCGCTGAACGCGTCGCGCCGCCAGGTGGGCAGCGAGCGCTCGCGGGCGAATCCCACGAAGCGCTTGCCCAATGCCTGACCCGCGTTGGCGAGCGGCGCGACGCGCGCGAGCCAGGGCGCGTAGCGCGGCAAGTAGGCGACCAACCGGTCGCGCAGCGTCAGGCCGTGGCGGGCGTTGTACTGCGCCAGGTATTCGATCTTCATGCGCGCCATGTCGACCCCGGTGGGGCATTCGCGCTTGCAGCCCTTGCACGACACGCACAGCTCGAGCGCGTCCTTCGCGTCGTCGAATGGCAACTGGCCCGACAACGCGAGTCGCAGTGTATTCGCGCGTCCCCGTGTAAGGTGCGCCTCGTCGCGGGTGGCGCGGTACGACGGGCACATGGTGCCGGCGTCGAACTTGCGGCAGTGGCCGTTGTTGTTGCACATCTCGACCGCCTTGTCCCAGCCGCCCCACTCCCGCCAGTCGAGAACGGTCGCCGGCACGCGCGTCGCGTAGCCCGGCGGATGGCGGAACAGGCGCGCGTCGTCCATCCTGGACGGCGCGACAATCTTGCCCGGATTCATCAAGCCCTTCGGATCGAGCCAGCCCTTGATCTCCGCCAGGCAGGCTGTGAGCCGCAGACCGAAGAACGGCGCGATCCATTCCGAACGCACCAGCCCGTCGCCATGCTCGCCCGAGTAGGCGCCCTTGTATTGCTTCACCAGCGCGCTCGCTTCTTCGGCGATCGCGCGCATCTTCGCCGCCCCGTCGCGGCGCATGTCGAGCACCGGCCGCACGTGCAGGGTGCCGACCGAGGCGTGCGCGTACCAGGTGCCGCGCGTGCCGTGCTTGGCGAACACCTGCGTCAGCCGGTCGGTGTATTCGGCAAGATGTTCCAGCGGCACTGCGCAGTCCTCGATGAACGACACCGGCTTGCCGTCGCCCTTCATCGACATCATGATGTTGAGGCCCGCCTTGCGCACCTCCCAGATGTCTTTCTGCAGCTTCGCGTCGACAACTTCGACCACGCTGCCGGGCAACCCGAGGTCGGCCATCAGCTGCACCAGCCGGCGCAGTTTCTCGAGCTGCGCGCTGCGCTCCTCGCCCGCGAACTCGACCAGCAGGATCGCCTCCGGCTCGCCGCGGATGAAGGTCTCGACCGTACTGCGGAAGACGCCGATCTCACGCGCCAGGTCGATCATGGTGCGATCGACCAGCTCGACCGCGGACGGCCCCAGCTCGACGATGTGCCGGGCGACGTCCATCGCGGTGTAGAACTTCGGGAAATGGCACACGCCGAGCGCGCGCGCCGGCGGCAGCGGCGAGAGCCTGAGCTGAAGCCGCTCGAAGAACGCGAGCGTGCCCTCCGACCCCACCAGCAGGTGCGCCGCGTTCGCGTGCGGCGGCCCGAGATGGTCGAGGTTGTACCCCGCCACCTTGCGCAGCACGTTCGGAAAACGCGTCGCGATCTCGTCCCTTTCGCGCTCGTAGAGGGCGCGCAGCCTGGCAACGAAGTCCAGGTAGCGCGCCGGCCCGCTCGCCCCTTCCATCGGCCCGAAGCGCCACCGCTCGCCGGCCCCGGTGAAGGCATCGATTGCGAGCACGTTGTGGACCATGTTGCCGTAGGCGATCGAGCGCGAGCCGCACGAGTTGTTGCCGGCCATTCCGCCGAGCGTCGCCTGGGCGCTGGTCGATACGTCTACCGGGTACCACAGCCCGTGCGGCCGCAGCCGCGCGTTTAGCTGATCGAGCACTAGCCCGGGCTGGACCAGCGCGGTCCGTGCTTCGAGGTCGAACTCGACCAGCTGGTTGAGGTACTTGGAGTGGTCGATCACCAGCGCGGCGCCGACTGTCTGGCCGCATTGCGAGGTGCCCGCGCCGCGCGGCAGGACGGCCACGCCCTGCTCGAGCGCGATGGCAACCGCGGTTCGCGCCGCTTCCTCGCTGCGTGGCACGACCACCCCGAGCGGCTCGATCTGGTAGATCGACGCATCAGTCGAATAGCGGCCGCGGCTCGGCGCGTCGAACAGGACTTCGCCGTCGACCTCCTTGCGCAGCCGCGCCGCGAGCGCGCTCACGCCGCCTGCTTGCGGCCGATCGCCTCGAGCACGGTGGCGAGCTTGGCCGACAGATGATCCCGCAGCAGGCGCTTCAGCCGCGCGGCGTCGCGCGCGGCCAATGCGGCGAGGATCGCTTCATGCTCCTTCACCGCCGCGTCCCAGCGCTCTGGCGACAGATTCGCCATGTACCGCACGCGCCGCACGTTTGCGTTCAGCTGGCGATAGGTTTGAGCAAGCACCGCGTTGCTCGAGGCCTCGACCAGTCTGAGGTGAATGGCCTGGTTGTAGCGGAAATATCCATCCAGATCGCCGCGCGCGTGCATCGCCAGCATTTCGTAATGCAGCGCCCGGATTTCGGCGATGTCCCGGTCGCTTGCCTGGGCGCAGGCTAGCTCTCCCGCCAGGCTCTCGAGCGCTCCCATCACGGCGAGGGTCTCGGCAATGCGGGCCGGCTCGATCGGCGCGACCACCGCGCCGCGGTTGGGCAGCAACTCGACCAGGCCTTCGGTGGCGAGCAGCTTGATTGCTTCGCGCAGGGGCGTGCGCGAGACGCCCAGCTGCGCGGTCAGCACGCGCTCGTTGAGCCTCGCTCCTGGCGCCAGTTCCCCGCGCACGATCAAGTCGCGCAGCCGGTTGATGGTTTCTTCGTGCAATGGCCGCCGGGTGCCGGCGAGCGCGAGGGGTGCAATCGATCCCATGCTTGCATTCTAGGGTATTTTGCATGCAAAATACAATCTTGGGTTCTTAGGTACTCTGCTCTTCTTTTTGCAGCAGATTTCCTTTTGTATGCAAAACGGGAGGATTTATGTCTCGCATCGCCGGCCGCCATTTTCTGCAGATCCCGGGGCCCACGAACGTCCCAGACCGGGTGTTGCGTGCGATCGACCTGCCGACCATGGACCACCGCGGCCCGGAGTTCGGCCGGCTCGGCAAGTCGGTTCTGGCCGGGATGAAGCGCATCTTCAGGACCGAGCAGGGCGAAGTCGTGATCTACCCCGCCTCGGGCACTGGTGCCTGGGAAGCAGCGCTCGTGAACACCCTATCGCCGGGCGACAGGGTATTGATGGCCGAAACCGGCCAGTTTGCCGCGCTCTGGCAGCGGCTCGCCGCGCGCCTCGGGCTGCAGGTCGAATTCCTTCCCGGCGACTGGCGCCACGGTGCGGATCCGGTGTCGATCGAGAAACGCCTGCGCGGCGATACGCAGCAGGCGCTAAAGGCCGTGTGCGTGGTGCACAACGAGACCTCGACCGGGGTCACCTCGCGCATCGCGGAGGTGCGCAAGGCGATCGACGCGTCGGGTCACCCGGCGCTTTTCATGGTCGATACCATTTCGTCGCTCGCATCGATCGACTACCGCCACGACGAGTGGGGGGTGGACGTGACGGTCGCGGGGTCGCAGAAGGGACTTATGCTGCCGCCGGGACTGTCCTTCAACTGCGTCTCGCCCAAGGCGCTCGCCGCCGCCAAGAGCGCCGCATTGCCGCGCAGCTACTGGGCCTGGGACGAAATGCTGGCGAGCGGCAAGAGCGGCTTCTTTCCCTACACCCCGGCGACGAACCTGCTCTACGGCCTGCGCGAGGCAATTGCGATGCTCGAGGAAGAGGGACTGGATAACGTGTTCGCGCGCCACCAGCGCCACGCCGAGGCGACGCGGCGCGCGGTGCGCGCCTGGGGGCTAGAGGTGCTCGCGCTCGATCCGGCCGAATACTCGGCCTCGCTCACCGCGGTGCTGCTGCCAACCGGTCAGGACGCCGACCGCGTGCGCAAGGTGGTCCTCGAGCACTTCGACATGTCGCTCGGCACCGGCCTGGGCAAGCTGGCCGGCAAGGTGTTTCGCATCGGTCACCTGGGCGACTTCAACGACCTCGCGCTGATGGGCACGCTGGCTGGCGTCGAAATGGGGCTCGAGCTCGCGGGCGTCGGCGTCAAGAAGGAGGGCGCGCTCGCGGCGATGGCGTACCTTGCCGAGTGCCACGCGCGCGGGCAGCGCGCCGCCGCCTGAGCCGAGCGTCGACATGGGACCGCTCGCCGGCGTGAAGGTGATCGAGCTCGCGCAGATCATGGCGGGCCCCACCTGCGGCATGCTGCTCGCGGACATGGGCGCCGACGTGATCAAGGTCGAACGCATTCCGGGCGGCGACGATACGCGCCGCATGAACCGGCCCGAAATCAACGGCGAATCCGCGGCGTTCATGGCCATGAACCGCAACAAGCGAGGCATCGCGCTCAACCTCAAGCTTCCGGCCGCGCGCGAAGCGCTCAAGCGCATGGTCGCCCGCTGCGACGTGGTCACCGAGAACTACCGCCGAGGCACGATGGAAAAGCTCGGCCTGGGCTACGAAGCGCTGAAAGGCGTCAATCCGGCGCTCATCTATTGCTCGATTTCGGGCTACGGCCGCAGCGGCCCCTACGCGGACAAGGGCGGCTTCGACCTGATCGCGCAGGGTATGTCCGGCCTGATGGCGATCACCGGCGAGCCGGACGGCGAACCGGTCAAGGCCGGCAGCCCGATCTGCGACATCAACGCCGGCATCCTCGGGGCACTGGGCGTCGTCTCGGCCTACGTTCATCGGCTCAAGACCGGAGAGGGACAGCTCGTCGACACCTCCCTGTTCGAAGCCGGCATCCAGCAGACCTACTGGCAGTCGGCGATCTTCTTCGCCACCGGACGCTCGCCCGGGCCGAGCGGCTCGGCGCATATCCTGTCGGCGCCCTACCAGGCATTCCGCGCCAGGGACGGCTGGCTTACGATTGGCGGCGCGAACCAGGCGAACTGGGAGCGCCTGGCGCGTGTGCTCGGCGCCCCCGAATGGCTCGCAGATGCGCGTTTCAGCACCAACAGCGATCGGATGAAGAACCTGAACGCGCTGGCGCCGCTCATGAACGCGAAGCTCGGGCAAAAGACGGTGCGCGAGTGGACCGAGCTGCTCGAGGCCGAGGGGGTGCCCTGTGGGCCAATCAATTCGATCGGCGATATGGCCGCGGATCCGCAGACCCTTGCGCGCGAAATGGTGGTCGAGCTCGAGCACCCGCGCGCCGGCCGCACCCGCGCGCTCGGGCTGCCGATCAAGTTTTCGGCCACGCCCGGCCGCGTGACGCGTCCCGCGCCGTGCTACGGCGAGCACACGCGCGAAGTGCTGGACGAATTCGGCTTGAGTGCGCCGGAGATCGAAGCGCTGCTTGCCAGCGGTTCCGCCGCCTAGCGCGCCGACCGCAGCTCAAACCGCGCCGTCGGCGCGCAGCTGTGCGATGTCGTCCTCGCTCCTGCCAAGCAGCCCACGCAGAATTTCGTCGGTGTGCTCGCCGAGCAGAGGCGGCGGGACGTTGTGCTCGAGCGTCGTTTCCGAAAAGCGCATCGGGCTTCGTATCAGCGCCACTTTTCCCGCAAGCGGGTGCGGAATCTCGATCTTGAGACCGCGCGCGACTGCCTGCGGCTCACGGAATACTTGCTCGAGCGTATTGATCGGACCGTTCGGCACCCCCGCCGCTTCCAGAGTCGCGGTCCAGTCGCGCGTCGAGCGGGTTCGAAAGATGCTGTCCAGTATCTCCGTCAACTCGACGCGGTTCTCGACCCGATTGCCGTTGGTCCCGAAGCGCACGTCGGTGGCAAGGTGCTGGCACTGCGCCACTTCGCAGAACTTGCGGAACAGGTTATCGTTGCCGCAGGCCAGGATCACGTCCCCGTCGGCGGTCTTGAAGGTCTGGTAGGGCACGATGTTCGGGTGCGCGTTCCCCAGCCGCCGCGGCGAGACCCCGGTCGCAAGGTAATTCGCGCCCTGGTTCGCCAGTACCGCGACCTGGCAGTCGAGCAGGGCCAGATCGAGGTGCTGGCCGACGCCGGTTTCGGCTCGATGCGCGAGCGCTGCGCAGACGGCGATCGTCGCGTACATCCCGGTCATGACATCGGCAATGGGAATTCCCGCTTTCTGCGGTCCGCCGCCCGGCAGGTCGTCGCGCTCCCCGGTGACGCTCATGAGCCCGCCCATGCCCTGGATCATGAAGTCGTAGCCGGGCCGGTCGCGGTAGGGGCCGCTGTGGCCGAAGCCGGTAACCGAGCAATACACCAGCCTCGGATTGACCCCTTTCAGATCGTCGTAGCCGAGGCGGTAGCGCGCGAGGTCGCCGGGCTTGTAGTTCTCCAGCAGCACGTCGCATTTCGCCGCCAGCTCGCGCACGACGCGCTGGCCTTCGGGGTCGGCGAGGTTGACGGTAATCGACTTTTTGCCGCGGTTGGCGCAGGCGAAGTAGGCGGACTCGCTGGTGTCCTTGCCTTCGGCATCCTTCAACCAGGGCGGGCCGAAGGCGCGCGAATCGTCGCCCTTGAACGGCCGCTCGACCTTGATCACTTCTGCGCCGAGATCGGCCAGGTTCTGTCCGGTCCACGGCGCCGCGAGCACGCGCGAAAGGTCGAGAACGCGAATATGCGAGAGGGGGCCCGCCATGCAACTATCCTCTAGTGCGATTCAGAAGGCACCTTACTACCACAGAGCGGACAGCATGTGCAGCGCCAGCGCCAGCAAGAGCAGGCCAAACGCCATCCTGAGCCGGCGCACGGGCAACCGGTGCGTGAAACGCGCGCCGAGCGGCGCGGTCAGCATGCTGGCCGCCACCACCGGTATCAGCGCCGGCAGATAGACGAAACCGAGCGTGCCCGAGGGCAGGCCGGCGGCGTTCCAGCCTGCGTAAACATAGCCCGCGGTGGACGCAAGCGCGAGCGGAAAGCCGAGCGCAGCCGCGGTGCCGATCGCCCGCTTCATGGGCACGTTACACCAGGTCATGAACGGAATCGTCATGAACGCCGCCCCCGCCGCCACAAAGCTGGCCAGAAAGCTCACCACCGTACCCACGACGCCGAGGCCGAGGCGGCCGGGCAGCTGGCGGGACGCCTGCGGCCGCACGCTACGGAACATGTTGAGCGCCGCGTAAGAGATGAACACGGCGAAAAAAATCGCCAGCGACCGCGAAGGCACCGCGCCGGCGACCAGCGCACCGAGCAGCGCCCCGGTCGCCAATCCCGGCAGCATCCCGACCACCACGCTCCAGTCGACTCCGTTGCGTACATGGTGCGCGCGCACGCTCGAAGCGGACGTGAAAGGGATCGTCGCCATTGCAGTGGCGAGCGACAGGTGCATCAGGTGCTCGGAAGGAAAGTTCTTCGCGGTAAAGACGAATACCAGCACCGGCACCGTTATCATCCCGCCGCCGACGCCGAGCAGGCCGGCAAGGAACCCGACCGCGGTGCCGATGCCGAGGTAGGCGGCCCACCAGTGCATCACCGCTCCCCGAGCAGAAAGGAGGCGAGCTCGGCGAAGCCCGCCCCGGCCACTTCGCACGTGACGTACTTCGGCGCCGCGGCGAGGCGGCCGGCGAAGCGTGCCACATTTGCCACGCCGATCGAATTGTCGAAGAACGCGAACATCGGCGCGTCGTTCGGCGAATCGCCGAGGAACACGAGCTCGGCGTTGGCCGCGTCGAGCCGCAAACCGAAGCGTTCCTCGAGCAGCAGGCGCGTAGTCGCGAGCTTGTCGTAGCGGCCGAACCAGCCGTTGACGTGGATGGAGCTGATTTTCGCGTTCAGCCCCTCATCGCGCATCAGGCCGGCGATCCGCTCGGCCGCTTCAAGCGGGAGCGGCGCGACGTCTTCGCAATAGTCGATCGCCAGATCGTTTTCGCGGTAGGTCTGATCCGACGCCAGGGCGCAACCCGGGACTTCCGCCAGGATGCGGCGCGCGATCGCCGCGAAGCGCGCCCGGTGGCGCGCGCGCTCGTCGTCGGAATCGATGTAGCGCTTGCGCAACCTTCTGGCGGACGCGTCGTGCCAGAAATAGAACGCGCCGTTTTCGCCTACCACCGCGTCGACCGGCCACATGCGAGCGATGTGGTCACACCATCCTGCGGGGCGACCCGTAATAGGCGCAACAATCTTTCCCGCGCATTTCAGGCGCTCCATCGCGCCGTAGGCCTCGGCCGTCAGCCGACCGTCGGTAGTGAGCGTGTCGTCGATGTCGAACAACAGGCCGCGAATGCGCCGCGGATCGCTCAGCTCGGTAAGCGGCTTCATCGGCCGATGCGCGCAGCAACCCGCGCGCGCTGCGCCGTGCTCATCGCCAAGCCGCACTTGGTTCGCCGCCACCGCACGTCTTCGGCCGATCGGGCCCACTCGCACTGCTGCAAATAGGAAAGCCCGGGCCCGGCGGCATCACGCGCGACGGCCGCGCCGTTGATGCCGCTGCCGACGACCAGTAGATCGTAGTCTTCCAATGGGATGAGCAGAGAGTGCGGACGCCGGATTCTAGCGCCAGGCAACGGGAAAGCGCGCCCGCACGGCGACCCCGTCCGCCGAGAGCAGGTTCGCGGCCGCGATCGAGCCGCCGTGGAACTCGACGATCAGCCGCGCCACATACAGCCCGAGGCCGAGGTGCGGCGCACCCGGGCGCCGCTCGCCGCGCACCGAAATCATCGACTCGAACAACCTGCCCTGCATATCCTGCGGCAGCAGCGGCCCCTTGTTTTCAACGCTCAGCACGGCCTCGCCGCCCTGCTCCTCGAGATCGACCCGGATCGGCTCGCCGGCGCGGCTGAAGTCCACCGCGTTTTCTACCAGCTTGTCGAGCAGCTGGGCCGCGAGGTCGGGCGAGCCCTCGACCTCGACGCGCCGCTCGGGGAGCTCGAGCGCGATGCGCGCGTTCGGGTACGCAAGGCGGTAGCCCTCGACGCAGCCGTGCACCACCGGGACGAGGTCGTAGCGCTCGCGTTCCGCGGTGCGCAGGCCCTGCTCGAGACGCGAGGCTTCGGTCATGCGCTGCAGAATTGTAGTGAGCCGCGCAAGGCCCTCCTCGGCCCGAGCGATATAAAGGCGCGATTCCTGCTGAGAGGGCGCGAGCTGGAGGTTCTCCAGCGACGAGCGCACGACCGCGATCGGCGTACGCAGCTCGTGCGACAGCCGATCGGCCATGCTCTCGAGGTAGGCATGGTGCTGCGCGAGCCGTGCCAGCATGGCGGAAAAACTGCGCGAAAGATCACCGATCTCGTCCCCCGCCTCTGAGCCCGCGGCCAGGCGGGAAATCCGGCCTCGGGGGTCGATCGCCGACTCCGCCTCGTCGCGCAGGCGGCGGATGCGGTGCGAAAGGCGCGTCGCGTACGCGATCAGGATCCCGCCCGCGCCAGCGAAAGCCGCCAGCGTCAGCAACAGCAGGCGCTCGAGCGCGGCGCTGCGCAGCGAAACAATGGGGTTCGTGGTTTCCTCCACCACCACCGCGCCGGCGACGTCGTCGCCGTTCCAGATCGGGTAGGCGGCGGACAGCACCACCGCGCGGCCGTCCGGGGTGCGCCGTATGCGCGTGCCGGGCGTGCCCTGCAGCGCCGCGGTGATGTCGCGCCCGGTGGCGAGCACGTCGTCGGGTAGCGCTTCGGCAAAGTCCTCAGTCGGGCGCTGGATCAGCCAGCCGATCGCCCGCCGCCAGAGCACCCGCAGCGTATCCGAGTCATCCGGCGGCGAGGGCCGGCGCAGGCTGCCGGCGAGCGCGAGCACTTGGTAGCGGCGGTTGACGACCCAGATGCGCGAGCTCGAGCGCTGAACCCCGCGCAGAATCGCGGCGATCTCCTGCTGCGCGGGCCCGACGTCGACCGCCGCCTCGCGTGCCAGCGCAACGCTCGGCGCCTCTTGCACAGTTCGGCCCTCGCGCTCGGCGAGCCTGCGCAGCTCTTGCTCCGCCTCCTTTCGCAGCGCATCGTCGTCGCGCTCGGGGACTGCGGCGAGCAGCTGCGGCCGGTCGTGCAGGGCAGTCGCCACCGCGCGCGCAGTCGCGAGCAGCGCCCGTTCCTCGCCTTCAAGCAGGAAACGCTCCATCTCGTTGACGTACAGCGCGCCTGCGAGCGGCAGCGCCAGCAGCGCAAGTGATACCAGCCCGAGCTTGGCGCGCAGGCTGATCCGCAGGCGCATGGCAGCCCCTAGGCCTTCCAGCGGTAGCCCATGCCGTAGGCGGTGTCGATCTGATCGAACGCCGGATCGACGGCGAGGAACTTGCGCCGGATGCGCTTGATGTGCGAGGTGACCGTGCTGTCGTCGACCACCAGCTGCGCCTCGCGCATGAGCTGCTCGCGGTTCTTCACGTGGCCGGGGTACATGGCGAGCGCATGCACCATCCAGAATTCAGTCAGGGTCAGCGACACCGGCCTGCCGCCCCACGACACGCTGAAGCGCTTCAGGTCGAGAACCAACGAGCCGCGCTCGAGCTTTTCTTCGCTCGCCTGCGGCTGGCGGGCCAGCTCCGCGCGGCGAAACAACGCTGCGATGCGCGCCACCAGGTGCGGCAGGCTGATGTCCTTGGTGAGGTAGTCGTCGGCACCCAGGCGCAGCCCCGAGACCACGTCGAAGTCGCTGTCGCGCGCGGTGAGAAAGATAAGTGGCAAGGCTGCCGACAAGGCCCGCAGCTCGCGGCACAGCTCGAACCCGCCATCGACGTCGGCGCCTAGCCCGATGTCGATGATGGCAAGGTCTGGCAGCCTGGCTTTCATCGCCGCGAGCGCCTCCGGCCGGCTACCGTAGGCGGCGATCTCGAAGCCGTGCTTGCGTAGCGCGTCGGCGTAGTTTGCGCGGATGGCGGGATCGTCCTCGACGATCGCGATGCGGCGGGCCATGCGGCAAATATAGCCGATCGGTCCCGGTTCAGAGCGCGCTGCCCCCGGATTGCCAGAATTGCTCTTTGACTTGCCCGCACCGGCCCGCCAGCTCGCCCTATTGGAGGGTTTCAATGCAAATATGGAAAACACCAGACACCCGAGCCAAGCGCGGCTCATCGCCGCCGACCTGATTGCCTTCGTGACGCTTGCCGCAGCGCTGGGTCTCGCGACCGGATTCGCGCTTGCGGGCGTGGCACTGCTGCTTGCGAGTCAAGGCTCGCTATGAGCGCCTACAGCGAGGTTCCGCTCGGCGTTGAATGCGCCTGGCCCGCGCCTTTTGTTTCAGCCGTATTTACAAAGAGTGAGCACACACTTGAACCGCGGCGGCGAGCGCGCGATTCGAAGACAGCCCTCCTCCCTGGCTTCGATCCGCCGCTCGCCGACTTCGGCGGCCCTTCAGGCGCCGTAGCTGCCGACGATGGTGACCGAGGAAACGTTCTGGCTCGGGAAGCCGCCCAAGTTGTGCGTCATGCCGAGCACCGGAGCTGGGCGCTGGCGCTCGCCGGCCCGCCCCGAGAGCTGCAGGTACATCTCGTACAGCATGCGCAGGCCCGAGGCGCCGATCGGATGCCCGAAGCACTTCAGGCCACCGTCGATCTGGCACGGGACCGTGCCTGAAGCGTCGTAGAAACCGTCCAGAACGTCGTTGATCGCTCGGCCTTCCTCGGAAATGCCGAGGTCCTCCATGGTCACCAGCTCGGTGATCGAGAAGCAGTCGTGCACGTCGAACATCGAGATGCGCTTGCGCGGATCGTCGACGCCGGCTTCGCGGTAGGCGCGCTTCGCGGCGACCCGCGTGGTGGCGAAATACGAGCCGTCCCAGTCGCCGAACTGCGCCTCCTGCCCGTTGGACACGGCGAGCTGCAGCGCCTTGACCGCGACCAGGTCCTTCTTGCCCAGCCCGCGCGCGATCTCGGGCGTGGTGACGATCGCGCACGCCGAGCCGTCCGACACGCCGCAGCAGTCGTACAACCCGAGCGGGTCGGCGATCATCGGCGCGTTCATCACATCGCTCTCGGTGATGCGGTTCCTGAGATGCGCCTTGGGGTTCTTGGCGCCGTTGTCGTGGCTCTTGACCGAGATATGCGCCATGGCGCGCTTCAGGTCCTTGGCGTCTACCCGGTGCTTGGCACGGTAGGCAGCCGCGAGCTGTGCAAACGATCCGGGGGCCGAAATGTTGGCCCAAAATAAGTTGTTCAGCCCTCCACGGCCGCGCTGTGGCAGTCCGCCGTAGCCGGTGTCCTTGAGCTTTTCGACGCCGAGCGCGAGCGCGATGTCGACCGCGCCCGAGGCCACCGCGTAGACCGCGCCCCGAAACGCCTCGGTTCCGGTGGCGCAGTAGTTCTCGACCCGGGTGACCGGGATATAGGGCAGGCGCAGCGTCATCGCCAGCGGAATGCCCGACTTGCCCACGTGCTGCTCTTCGATCGCGGTGCCGAACCACGCCGCTTCGATCTGGTCGCGCCCGATCTCGGCGTCCTTGAGCCCCTCTTCGAAAGCCTCGACCATCAGGTCTTCGGCGTTGCGATCCCAGCGCTCGCCGAACTTCGAGCAGCCCATGCCGAGGATCGCTACCTTGTCGCGGATTCCGCTTGCCATATCGGACCTCCTATTGATTTGCCGCCGGCGCAGCCTTCCAGAAATAGCGTACGAAGCCCCTCGCGGCGTCGTTTTCCTTGATGCGGAACATCATGCGCATCGGCATGCCGACCTCGACCTTGCCGTCGTCGACATCGGCGAAGTCGGCCATCATGCGCCCGCCGTCGTCGAACTGCACCATGCCGTAATACGCCGGCGGATCGGGGCTGTAGGTCAGAACGTCGGCAGTGTAGGACATCACCGTTGCGCCCAGGTCCGAGAACGGCTGGTCGTCCTGCGAGTCGAGCGCGTTGCATTTCGGGTTGACGCAATAACGCCCGCGCGGGAACTGCAACGTGCCGCAGTTGCGGCAGCGCCCGCCTATCAACCCGGTCACCATATCGCGGTTGCGGTACAGGGTAGACAGCGGTGTCCCCTGATCGGTTTCCGCGCGCATGCCGCGTTCGAGCGCGATGTGATCGTTGAAGGCAAGGAAGCGCTCGTAATTCGACTCTTCCTTGCGGCGCGCGAGCGCGCCTCTCACGCCGGCCCGCGGCGGCAGCTTGGCGATGGCATCGGTAACCTCGAACAGCAGTGCATCGCAGCCCTGGCCGAACGCGGCGACCAGTATTCGGTCGCCGGGCTTGGCATCCTGCAGCGCATGCGCAAGCATCAGCAGCGGGTGCGCGGCGCCGGTGTCGCCGCAAAGCGCAGCGAGGTTGTCGCGCAGCGCGCTCTCGGCAAAGCCGACGCGCTTTGCGAGTGCCGTCGCCACGCGCGGCAGCGTGCACGGCATGCAGAAATGCGTCACCGAGGATGCTGCAGTGCCCGAGGCCTCGAACAGCGCTCCAAGCGCGGCCGGTACGATCTTCATGTAGCCCTCGTCCCGGATCCAGCGCTCTTCCCAGGCGTAGTCGTGGGGGCGGTCGTGGCCACGGTACTGGTGTACGAAGTCGACGGTCTCGCTGTGCGCCCCGACCAAGCGCGCGATCGGCGCGCCGCGTCCGATCAGCAGTGCCGCAGCGCCGTCGCCGTAGTGCATTTCCTGCGGGCTCGCCGCCTTGGCGAGGCGGTGCTCGCCAGCCGCTACCAGCGCGCTACCGCCTGCCGCGAGGGCTGTCGCCAGCGCCGAGGTGCCGGCGCGCAGGCTGCCCGTGACGTCGAGCACGCGCAGGGCGGATCCGAGGTGAAGCGCAGTCGCCACGATCCCGGCGTTCTGCCGATCATCGTAGGGGTGCGTCGTGGAGGCGAGCATCAGCTGTCCGATCACGGCCGGGCGCACTCCCGTCAGGCAGTCGCGCGCCGCCTCGACCGACATGGTGACCGAATCCTCGTCCCAGTTTGCCATCGCGCGCTCGCCCTTGGCCAAGGCACGCAGCCCGGGGTTGAACCAGCCGTTCGCCGCCGCGATGACCTTGCGCTGCAGGCGGCGCCTTGGAAGGTAGGCGCCATACGACAGGATGCCGAAAGAATCGCTCATCAGGTTGCCTGCTGTGCGCCCATTCGCTTGATGCGTCCGGTCTGCTCATCGAAGGCGACGCGCTCGATCGCATCGAGGTTCGTTCCGGTGATGCGGATGAAGCGCGACTTGTCGGGATAGTCGATCGCATGAATCGCAGTGCCGGCAAACACTCCCACCTCGCCGGGGTTCAGCCTGTAGCGCCGAGTCTGCTCCAGCTTGGCCTGCTCTGGATTGCCGCCGTCGTCGACGCGGCGGTACTCCGTCATGTCGGTATAGCCGATGGCCTGGCCGTAGATCGCCCACGACTCGCCGTGATCGTGCGGCGGCGACTTGCGCGCCTTCTCGTTGACGTGCGCGAGCACCTCGAACCCGAGCTCGTCGTCGACGTGCAGGCAATGCAGTCCGCCCGTGGCGTCCGGGCCACAGGTCCGCTGGACGAAGGCGCTGTTCGCGAGCAGCTTCGCAAGCCGCTGGCGAACGCCTTCCAGCTCGACGGGTCCGCTTCCGGGCCGCAGGGTCGCGCGCACGTCGGCGATGAACTGGTCAAAATCGTCACTCATGTCGTATCACTCCACCTTGTGCGTGACCGTTGACGGGCTCTATTCTAGGCGCCGCGTTGCGTGTCCGGGCGCCGGCGGCGGCGCAGCGGCAGCGGAATGTTTCCATGCAGAAGAATGTCGTTCCAAGTCACGATGCCGGTGACGTCGTCCGCGCCGTCGAGTTTGCCTTCGCGCGTGAGCAGCGCGATGTCGCCGCCGCTCTCCCGCAGACGGGCGAGCACGTCGAAAATCAGATCCTGTGAGTTCACCACCGCATAGTGCGGGCGCGCGTGCTCGCCGACCGTCCCCGCGCGGTTGCCGCGCCTGAGCATGTGCACGATGCGGCGCGACGAGAGCACGCCTTGAACCTTCCCCTCGCGGGTCACGAGCACGTGCGGCACGAAGGTCTGCCGCTGCAGGCCCTCGAACAGGGTCGCCACCGGCAGGTCTGCGTCGCACAGCTGCATCGGAGTGCGGATGAAGTCCGCCACCGAGCGCAGCATGTACAGGTTGGTATGGAACGCGTCCGGAATGAGGTGGCCGCGGCGCGTCAGCTTCATGGTGTAGATGCTATCGGTCATGATGAGCCGCCTCGCGCCGTAAGCGACCGAGACGGTAATCATTAGCGGCACGACGACGTTGTAGTCGCGCGTCATCTCGAAGATCATGACGATCGCGGTGACCACCGCCCCGGTCGCCGCACCCACGAGCGACGCCATGCCGATCACGGCGGTGCCAGCCACATCGAGGTGCAGTCCGGGCACGAACTGGTTGGCGAGTAGCGCGAACGCGGCGCCGAAGGTGGCGCCCATGAACAGCGACGGCGAGAAGATGCCACCCGAACCGCCCGAGCCGAGCGTAAGACAAGTTGCGAGCAGCTTGAGAAAGCACAGCAACAGCAGGATTTCGGCGCCGGTTAGGACGTGGGTGAGCGTGTCCTGGACCGTGGCGTAACCGATACCCGCCACGTAGTAGTGCCCAAGGTAGCGCTGGCACAGGTAGAAGATCACGCCCACCATCGCCATGCCAAGCACGTGCTGACCGTAGTAGCCACCAGGCAATTTTTCGAACCGGTCCTCGAACGCGTAGATCGAGCGGATGTAGACGAACGACATGACACCGAACAGGACGCCAAGCACCACGTAGGCTGCGATGGGACCCAGCGACAGGTGGTAGGACGCGGGCAGGGTCAGCGCGGGGATGTCGAACGCCGGGTAATCGCCGAAGAACGCGCGGCCGACGATGGTGGCGGCGCCCGCTGAGAGCGCCACCGGAATCACAGTGCGCGCGCTGATTTCGGGCAGGATGATCTCGATCGCGAACAGCAAGCCGCCGATCGGCGTGTTGAAGGTCGCGGCGATGCCTGCCGCGCCGCCGCAGGCCACCAGCGTGATCCGCTGCCACTCGGGCAGCCGCGTCAGGCGCGCAACGGTCGAGCCGAAAGCCGCGGCGATCTGGATGATCGGGCCTTCGCGGCCAACCGAGCCGCCGGTGCCGATCGAGATCCCGGAGGCGAGCGCCTTGATCAACGTAACGACCGGCCGGATTATGCCGCCGCTGTAGTAGATCGCATCGACCACTTCCGGCACCCCGTGACCCTTCGCCTCGGGCGCGAAATTCTTGACGATGAACGCCACCACCAGTGCGCCGATCACGGGTACCGCGATGATCCACGCCCCCCAAGGTGACGGCGCCGTGTGGAGGTTAGCGTCGTAAGTGAACGACCACTCCCCAAGGAACATCACGTTGTGAACCAAGCCGATCAGGTCGCGGAAGAGGACGGCGCCAAGCCCGCCCGCGATGCCGACGAGAACCGCTAGCGCGATCAGTCGGCTCGGCGAGTGTTCGCTAAACCACACGCGCCCCAGCTTGCGGCGGCGCACAAACGCGCGCAGGCGATCGGCAGTTTCGGATTCAAGTGACCAATCGGACAGTTCGCCGCCCGCGGGGCGCGTCATCGCATACCTTTCATAGAGTGAAAACACGAAGGCCGGGACGCGGCATGGCCGGTCGCAATTGTGTCCCGCGCCGCACTATTTGATTGTGCGCAGGTCAATGCCTTCACCCCCGAGGATAACAAAATCGCCAGCTGACGCTCCCTGTCGAACGCTACCTCGGCGACCGTCGCGGCGATATGCGCCGAGATGTCGCGTACCCATGCGAGCGGCGGATCCCTGCCTGGACTGCTGCGCCGGCCGGCCCGCAGGCCATTGACGCAGATCGAGCGGATCCTGGGCGGATCCGGTCCTCGCTAGCGCTTGCGCAGCTTTCTAATCGCGGCGAGCTGTGCGGCGAGCATCGCGAGCTCGCTTTCGACCGCGGCGATTTCCTGCTTGTCCTGAGCTTTGGCGCGCGCATCCTCGGCCTTCTTAAGCGCCTCGTTGGCCTTCGCCTCGTCCAGGTCGGCGCCGCGAATCGCGGTGTCGGCGAGCACCGTAATCACCTTGGGCTGCACCTCGAGGATGCCGCCGGCGACGAAGATCAGGTGCTCTTCTCCACCGCCGGCAGGTGTGATGCGCACCGCGCCCGGCCGGATGCGCGTGATCAGCGGCGTGTGCTGGGGATAGATGCCCAGCTCGCCGACCTCGCCCGGCAGGACGACGAACTCCGCCTCGCCGGAGAAAATCGACTCCTCTGCGCTGACCACGTCGACGTGGATCGTGTTGGCCATGAACGCGCCTTACTGTAGGGTCTTCGCTTTCTCGAACGCTTCCTCGATCGGGCCGACCATGTAGAAGGCCTGCTCCGGGAGGCTGTCGCACTCGCCGTTGACGATCATGTTGAATCCCTTGATCGTGTCCTTGAGCGTCACGTACTTGCCCGGCGTGCCGGTGAAGTTCTGTGCCACCGTGAAGGGCTGCGACAGAAAGCGCTGGATCTTGCGCGCGCGCGCCACCGCCAGCTTGTCTTCCGGCGAGAGCTCGTCCATGCCGAGAATCGCGATGATGTCGCGCAGTTCTTTGTAGCGCTGCAGGGTTGCCTGCACCGCGCGGGTGGTGTTGTAGTGCTCCTCGCCGATGGTGTTCGGATCGACCTGGCGCGAGGTCGAGTCGAGTGGATCCACCGCCGGGTAGATGCCTAGCGACGCGATGTCGCGCGACAGCACCACCGTTGCGTCGAGGTGACCGAAGGTGGTTGCGGGCGACGGGTCGGTCAGGTCGTCCGCAGGCACGTAGACCGCCTGGATCGAGGTGATGGAGCCTGTCTTGGTCGAGGTGATGCGCTCCTGCAGCCGCCCCATCTCCTCCGCCAGCGTCGGCTGGTAGCCGACCGCCGAAGGCATCCTGCCGAGAAGCGCCGAGACTTCGGTTCCGGCAAGCGTGAAGCGGTAGATGTTGTCGACGAAGAACAGGATGTCGCGGCCCTCGTCGCGGAAGCTCTCGGCCATCGTCAGGCCGGTCAGCGCCACCCGCAGGCGGTTGCCCGGGGGCTCGTTCATCTGCCCGAACACCATCGCCACCTTGGACTCGGAGATGTTGTCCAGCTTGATGACGCCGGCTTCCGCCATCTCGTGGTAGAAGTCATTCCCTTCGCGAGTGCGCTCGCCGACACCCGCGAACACCGACAGGCCGGAGTGCTGCGTCGCGATGTTGTTGATGAGCTCGAGCATGTTGACCGTCTTGCCGACACCGGAACCGCCGAACAGTCCGATCTTGCCGCCCTTGGCGAACGGGCAGATGAGGTCGATCACCTTGATGCCGGTTTCCAGCAACTCGACCGAGGGGGAGAGTTCGTCGAACTTGGGCGCCGCCTGATGAATCGAGCGCCGCACCTCGGTCTTGATCGGGCCGGCCTCATCGATCGGCCGGCCGAGCACGTCCATAATGCGCCCCAGTGTGCCCAGGCCCACCGGCACCGAGATCGGGATGCCGGTGCTCTTTACCTTCATGCCGCGGCGCAGGCCGTCGCCCGAGCCCATCGCGATGCAGCGCACCACTCCGTCGCCGAGCTGCTGTTCGACCTCGAAGGTGAGTCCCTTTTCCGCCAGCCCGGTCTCGCCGGTGTCGGACAGGACCAGCGCTTCATAGATACCGGGCATCGAATCGCGCGGAAACTCGATGTCGACCACCGCGCCGATGCACTGGACAATGCTGCCTTCTGATTGTGCCATGACGTTTTCCTAGACCAATATTCCGTTACACGGCGGCGGCGCCGCCGACGATTTCCGAAAGCTCCTTGGTGATCGCGGCCTGGCGGTTCTTGTTGTATACCAGGGTTAATTCGTCGATCAGCGTGCCGGCGTTATCGGATGCCGCCTTCATCGCGACCATCCGCGCCGACTGCTCCGAGGCCATATTCTCCGCCACGGCCTGGAAAATGATGGTTTCGACGTAGCGCGTCAGCACTTGGTCGAGCACCGCCTTGGCTTCCGGCTCGTAAAGGTAATCCCAGTTGCCTTCCGGCGCGCCCAGGCGTTCGCCCGACAGCGGGAGCAGCTGCTCCATCACCGGCTCCTGCTTCATGGTATTGATGAAGCGCGTATAGACAAGCAACAGGCGATCGAAGCGATCCTCGATGTACCCGTCGAGCATGACCTTCACCGCGCCAATCAGCTTGTCGAGCTGCGGCCGGTCGCCCAGCTGGACAACCTGGGAAACGATGTTGGCGCCGAGGCGCTGCATAAAGCCGAGGCCCTTGTTGCCAAAGCAGCACACCTCAATCTCTTCGCCCTGCGTCTGCCATTCCTTGTACTGGCCTAGCGTCATGCGCAGCACGTTGGTGTTCAGGCCGCCGCACAACCCCTTGTCGGTGGTTATCACGATAATCCCGACGCGCTTGACCGAATCTCGCGCGACCACGAACGGATGGCGGTACTCCGGGTTCGCGTGGCTGATATGCGCAGCGACGTTGCGGATCTTCTCGCCGTAGGGCCGCGTCGCGCGCATGCGCTCCTGCGCTTTGCGCATCTTGGACGCGGCGACCATTTCCATCGCCTTGGTGATCTTGCGCGTGTTTTGCACGCTCTTGATCTTGTTGCGGATCTCTTTGGTGCCTGGCATGGCGCTGGCTCAGTTCAGAATGAACCGTTCTTTTTCCAATCCTCGATCGCACCTTTCAGCGACTTCTCGTCATCGGCGCTGAGGTCCTTCTTGTCCTCCATGCGACCGACCAGATCGGCGTACTTGTCCTTAGCGTAATCGCGCATCGACTTCTCGGCCGCGAGAGCCTTCTTGACCTCGACGTCGTCGAAATAGCCGTTATTGACGGCGAAAAGCGTAAGCGCCATTTCCCACACCTGCAGCGGCGTGTACTGCGGCTGCTTCATCAACTCGGTCACCAGGCGGCCGCGCTCGAGCTGCTTGCGGGTGGCTTCGTCGAGGTCGGAGGCGAACTGTGCGAACGCGGCCAGCTCGCGGTACTGCGCCAGTGCCAGGCGCACGCCACCGCCGGTGTCGCGCCGCTTCATGATCTTGGTCTGCGCCGCGCCGCCGACCCGCGACACCGAGATGCCGGCGTTGATCGCGGGACGGATGCCGGCGTTGAACAGGTCGGTTTCGAGGAAGATCTGGCCGTCGGTGATCGAAATCACGTTGGTCGGCACGAACGCAGTTACGTCACCGGCTTGCGTCTCGATGATCGGCAAAGCGGTAAGCGAGCCGGTCTTACCCCTCACCTTGCCGTTGGTGAAGCGTTCGACCCACGCCTCGTTGACGCGCGCCGCGCGCTCGAGCAGGCGGCTGTGCAAGTAGAAGACGTCCCCGGGATATGCCTCGCGTCCCGGGGGTCGACGCAGCAGAAGCGAGATCTGCCTGTAGGCCCAGGCCTGCTTGGTCAAGTCGTCATAGATGATCAGCGCGTCCTGGCCCCGGTCGCGGAAGTACTCGCCCATGGTGCAGCCGGAATAGGGCGCAATGTACTGCATCGCCGCGGACTCGGATGCCGACGCGGCGACAACGATGGTGTACTCCATCGCGCCGTGCTCCTCGAGCTTGCGCACCACGTTGGCGATGGTCGATGCCTTCTGCCCGATCGCCACATAGACGCAGAACAGATCCTTGCCCTTCTGGTTGATGATCGTATCGACCGCAACCGCGGTCTTGCCGGTCTGGCGATCGCCGATGATCAGCTCGCGCTGGCCCCGTCCGACCGGCACCATGGCGTCAATCGACTTGAGACCGGTCTGCACCGGCTGCGAGACCGACTTTCGCCAGATCACGCCCGGCGCGACCTTCTCGATCACATCGCGCTCCTTGGCGTTGATCGATCCTTTTCCGTCGATCGGCTGGCCGAGGGAGTTGACGACGCGCCCGAGCAGCTCGGGCCCGATTGGCACCTCGAGAATGCGCCCGGTGCACTTGACAGTGTCGCCCTCGGAAATGTGCTCGTATTCCCCCAGAATCACCGCGCCGACCGAGTCACGCTCGAGGTTCAGCGCGAGGCCGAAGGTATTTTTTGGGAACTCGAGCATCTCGCCCTGCATGACGTCGGACAGGCCGTGCACACGCACGATTCCATCCGTCACCGACACAACGGTGCCCTGAGTGCGCTTTTCGGCGCCGGCATCGAGATTCTGGATGCGGCTCTTGATCAGTTCCGAAATTTCGGACGGATTGAGTTGCATAGGATTCCTTGGTTTTAAGCCTTGAGTGCGCTGTCCAGCGCCCCGAGTTGCGCGCGCGCCGAAGCGTCGATCACCTGGTCGCCGATGAGGATCCGCGCGCCGCCGATCAGTTCCTTGTCGACGACGACGTTTACGCGGACCTTGCGGCCGGTATGCTTTTCAAGTCGTGCCGTGAGGTCGGCAAGCTGCGCCGGATCGAGCTCGAAAGCCGACTGGATCGCTGCCTCGACCACGCCTTCTCGCTCATCCTTTAGCGCTTCGTACTGGGTCCGGATCTCCGCCAGCAGGGCGAGGCGGTGATTGTCCGCCAGCACGCGCACGAAGTTCTCGCACTCGTCGGTGAGGCGGTTGGCGAGGATCGAAATGAAAAGCCCCGCCACCTTCGCCGCCGGCAAGTTCGGGTCGCCCATCGCCGTGCGCACCCGCTCGTCGGCAGA
>DAHVFK010000500.1 GCA_027317055.1 Betaproteobacteria bacterium
GGCGCTATCCTGCGCCGTATATATATCAGCGTATATACGGGCCAATCGATGAGCAAAGTGTCGCTGCGGAGGGTGGGATCGAGCTACGTGACGACGATCCCCGCGGAGTACGTGCAGGAGCTTCACCTCAAGTCAGGGCAGAAATTCGAGATCACGAAAGAGAACGGGCGGCTCGTGCTCACGCCTGTCACTCCCGAACTGGAGGCGGTGATGAAGGCCCACGAGAAGGTGCTGCAGAAATACCGCGCGGCATTCCAGCGCCTGGCCGATGCCTAGCCCATGCCGAGATTTCTCGGTCTAGGGGCGGCGCTGGCCATTCACTTCGATCAAGTCAATACCTTCGGCGGCAGCCTCGGCCTTCGCGATCAGGGCCTGCTCGAGTCTGCTCTGGGCCAGGCGCAGCAGACCTATGCCGACACGAACGATATTTGCGAGACGGCCGCTCAGTATTGTTTTTCGATCGTCAGGGATCATCCGTTCGTGGATGGCAACAAGCGCACCGCCGCCGACTGCATGCTCACGTTCCCGGTGCTGAACGGGATCGACCCGACGATGAGCTCCGAGCAACTGTTCGAGTGGACGATGCAAGTCGCGCTCGGAGCGCTCGAGCGTCCCCAGTTGGCGCAGTTGCTGCGGGGGCATGCTCGGGCCACGTAACGCCCGGGGGGCGCCGCCCGACCGGCGCGTGTCGCCTTCGCGCACGCCGCAGCTGTCCGCCGCGCGTGGTCAGATTCCGATGATCTCGTTGAGACCCTCCACGACCTGCGAGATCTCCTCGGGCGTCGCGCGGCTGAGTCTTGCACCGATGCGCTCGGTCGCTAGGGTGCGAACTTGGCTGATCTTGACCCATGAACGCTTCGGCAGCTTCGTCGCCTGAAGCTCCAGAGTCAGCGGAAACCCGGCGCGCTGGGGTTGGCTAGTCAAGGCCACGGCGATGACGGTGCCCGAGCGCTCATTGAACACGTCGTGGCTGAGAATCAGAACCGGGCGAAGGCCCGCCTGCTCATGGCCGCGCACCGGGTTGAGGTCGGCCCAGCGGATCTCGCCCCTCAGTATTCGGGCCAAGCGTCGAGCTCCTGCCCCAAGCCTTCCTCGGCAAGCGCTTTCTCGAATACGGGATCGAGCTTGGCGCACTCCGAGGCCAGACGGCTACGCTCCATCCGCGCGAGCTTCTCGGCCACGGCCGCCTGGATGGCCCGACTGCGGTTGGGAAAAACTCTCATTGCGACCAAGCCGTCAACGCGCTCGAGCGTTTCGCTGTCGATCGTGATGGCAACCTTGATGCTGCTCATGGCCCACCTCCAAGTATGATAATTTATCATACTGCATCGGCCTGCGCACGAAGATGCGCTTGACCGCGGACTCGTCTAGCCGTAGCCGTAGTAGCGCTTGAACCACTGCGCGAAGCGCGCCAGCCCTTCCTCGAGCGGTGTCGCGGGCGAAAACCCGACCGCGCCGTCCAAGCGCCGGGTGTCGGCGAAGGTGCTGCGCACGTCGCCGGGCTGCATCGGCTCGAACTGCTTGATCGCCTCTTTGCCCAGCGCGCGCTCGAGCGCGGCGATGTAATCGAGCAGCCCGACCGGCTGGTGATTGCCGATGTTGTACACGCGCCACGGCGCCCAGCTGGTCGCCGGGTCGGGCTCGCTCGCATTGAAGGCGGGGTCCGGCGCGGCGGGCTCGTCGAGCACGCGCAGCGTGCCCTCGACCACGTCGTCGACGTAGGTGAAGTCGCGCTGCATGTCGCCGTGGTTGAACACCTTGATCGGCTGGCCGTCCATGATCGCGCGCGCGAACAGCACCGGCGACATGTCGGGCCGTCCCCAGGGCCCGTAGACGGTGAAAAAACGCAGCCCCGTCGTCGGCAGGCCGAACAGGTGGCTGTAAACGTGCGCCATCAACTCGTTCGACTTCTTGGTTGCGGCGTACAGGCTGACCGGGTGGTCGACGTTGTCGCTCTCGGACCACGGCAGGCGGGCGTTGCCGCCGTATACGCTCGAGCTCGAGGCGTAGACCAGGTGGCGCGGCGCATGCGCGCGCGCCGCCTCGAGCAGGTTGGCGAATCCGACCAGGTTGGCCTGCACGTACGAGTCCGGATTCTCGAGCGAGTAGCGCACGCCCGGCTGCGCGGCGAGGTGCAGTACCGCCTGCGGCCTGTGCTTCGCGAACAGCTTGCCGAGCACGCCGGCGCCGGCCAGGTCGAGCTTGACGAAGCGAAAGCCCTTTTTCTGCTCGAGCCGGCGCAGGCGGTCGCGCTTGAGTTCGACCGGGTAGTACGGCGAAAGATTGTCGATCCCGAGCACCTCGTCGCCGCGCGCGAGCAGGCGCTCGGCGCAATGCATGCCGATGAAGCCGGCGCAGCCGCTGACCAGGACCTTCATCAGTCCTTCTTCGCCCGGCGCAGCTCGATCAGCTTGGCGTACTTGAGAAAGCTGTTCATGCAGCCGATCGAGATGTGGATCAGGCCCGGCAGGCCGTCGAGAAAGCCGAGGCGAAAGAAATACATCTTGATGAAGCGCACCAGCGGCGAGAGCAGCAGTGCGGCCGGAGCGGCGCTTTGCCCGCGCTCGAGCAGCTGGCGCGCGGCGAGCGTGGTGTAACGGTTCTGCTTGGCGAGGTAGTCGGCCAGGTCGGTGGCGGATTCGTGCAGCAGGTCGCCCTCGAGCGTGCCC
>DAHVFK010000501.1 GCA_027317055.1 Betaproteobacteria bacterium
GATGCGCGATGATGGGCCGCACGGCCTCGACGTGCTCGGCTCTGCCGCCTGCCATGACCGCGAGCGTGCCGTTCGCTGCGCCGACCACCCCGCCCGAGACCGGGGCATCGATCATCCCGATGCCGCACTCCTGCTCCAGGCGCTGCGCGAGAGCGCGGGCCGAAACGGGCGCGATGCTGGAGAAGTCCACCAGCAGCTTGGCGGCGCCGCCGCCGCGCGCGACGCCCGACGGTCCGAACAGAACCTCTTCCGCCGCACGCTGATCCGTCACGCACATCATCACCACCTCCGCGCGACGGGCCACCTCGGCCGGCGAGGACGCGGCCTTCGCGCCCCGCTCCAGCAGCCCGGCGAGCTTTTCGGCAGAGCGGTTCCAGACCCATAGCTCGTAGCCAGCGGCGAGCAGGCGCTGCGCCATCGGCCTGCCCATCTGACCCGTGCCCAGATACCCCAATATCGTTTTGCCGCTCATCGCTTTCTCCTCCTGCCCGACGCGGTGCCACCGGCCTGGGTGACCGCGCCGTTGAACGCCGAACCCACCAGCGCTGCGTACTTTTGGTGATACGCGACGGAAGCCTGCGGGTGGACACGCGCCCAGTGTAGCGCGCGGCGGGCGCGCTACGCGGGCGCGCCTTCCTTCGCGGCCTGAGCACGCGCGGCGCGGGTCGAGCGGGCGCCGAAAATGCGCATCAGCACGAGGATCGTCACCAGCGTGACGACGTAGAACAGCAGTTCGACCCCGGTAGGCCGGTCGTTGTAGCCGACCAGGACGTGCAGCATGCGCCCGGCAAGGCTTCCGACACTGAGGATGCCGGACGTGTCCCACACCTGGTTGACGATCGCGGGCAGCAGCCCCGCCTGAACCAGAAATCCGGCCGCGCTCGCCGCGAGCCCGGCCGCCAGCAACAACACGATCACGCCGGTAACGGTGAAGAAGTGGCGCAGCGGAACCCGCAGCAGCCCGAAGTAGAGCAGCACGCCGACCCCCGTTCCGCCCATCAGCCCCAATATCCCGCCCAGCGCGAGTCCTGCGCGGCCGCCGGTTGCCATCAGACCGTACAGGAACAGCACCGTCTCGGCGCCTTCGCGCAGCACCGCAAGCGCGGTGACAGCGAGCATCGCCGACAGAGGCTTCGCACCGACGCTCACATCGTGTCCGAGATGGCGCATTTCCTCCACGTGCTTGCGCGCATGCGAGCTCATCCAGACGTTGTGCCAGGCAAGCATCGCCACCGCGACCAGCAGCACGGCGGCATTGAACAACTCCTGTCCGCGCCCCTGCACCGCTTCCGAGATCGCGCCCGCGAACGCGGCAACGACCAGCGCGCCGATAATTCCAAGCGCCACGCCACCCGCGATCCAGCGTCCGCGCGCGGCCACGCCGCGGCTTGCGCCCATCACGATCGCGATGATAAGCGCGGCTTCGAGCGTTTCACGAAATACGATGACTGCGGACCCGAGCATGACTCCTCACTTGACGTGCAAGCTACCCTTCGCGCTCGACTCGTGGAACTCGCCCACGAATTCGTACACGCCGGGCTTGAGCGGACCGATGGTAAGCGTGCCTTTGCTGCGGCCGGGAATGATCTTCTCCACCCGCAGCGAGCGGCTCTCGAACTCCTCCGGTGTCGCGTCCTTGTTCTGAATCACCAGCCTGAAGCGCTTACCGGCTGGCACCGTGAGCTCGCTCGGCTCGAAACGGTGGTTCACGATGCTCAGGCTGAAGTGAGGCATTTGCGCGATGGCGCTCAAGGGCAACGCTAGGGCGAGACCCAGAATCCATTTTCTACTTTCCATTCAATTCTCTATCCGGTGCCTAGGCGCCGGAGGCAGTCCTTTGTGAGACAAGTTCTCTGATGATAACTATTCTCATTCAATTATGCAACAAGGCGCCCCGCGGCCGGACAACCCGGCCGCGTTGCCCGCCTTGCGATCACTTGCCCGAGCTGCGCAGGTGCTTGTTGAAGTTCAGCAGCAACTGCATGCCGCGCTGCGTCTCCGCGTCGCGCGCAATCTGCCACAGGCCGCCGATCCCGCCTTGCGGCGCGGGCATGCGCTCGGCCTCGGCGACCGCCGACTCGAGACTGCCGAGCACGTGCTCGATGTGCTCGAGCCGCTCCATCAGCTTCGGCAGCGTCACCGCGATGCGTTCGAGCGCGCCCGAGGCCTGCATCCTCTCCATCATTTCGACCAGACGCAGCACGCCGCCGCGACTCAGACGGTCCATCAGGGACAGCCCCTCGGCCAGCGTCTCCGCCAGGCGGCCGATCATCTCGTCGCTAAGCGCGTCCTCCGCCGAGCCGTATACCCGCGCCAGCTGCACCAGGCGCTCCAGGTCGCCGTCGCGCACCATCCTGGCAATCGACGGCAAAGCTTTTTCCAGTCCGGACCGGTTCACCTGATCGAGCAGGCTAAGGCCCTCGCCCACCGCCTCGGTCAAGCGACCGACCATCTCGTCGGTAAGCGCATCGCGTGCAGCCTCGACTACGCGCTGGACCTCGAGCTCGGTCGAGATCGCCTCGTTTGAGGTGCTCATGGTCGTCTCCTCAGAGCAAGCCGCGGGCGGACGCCCAGTACAGCTTGTTGTAGGCCATCTTGAACCAATGCACCGCGCGCGTGGGTGCCTTCGGATCGGGTGGATTCTGGTAGTTGAACATCG
>DAHVFK010000502.1 GCA_027317055.1 Betaproteobacteria bacterium
CAAATCGCCCAGGCGAATCAGCGCTTCGGCCGTATCCACTTTCTCCAGCAACGAACCGGCCAGATCGTCCAAACCCGCCGCCTGGGCGGCGTCGGCCAGCGCCGGCCAATGGCGATCCCCCGCGCGCAGCGGCGGCGAAGGAGGAGTCGGATATTTTCCAGGCTCCAGGCGCGCGCGCATCTTGCCCTGCAACACCTCTTCGATCCATTGCTTCACCGTCCGTGCTTCCGTCTTGCCCTCTAACAGGGCGCGGAGCCGCTTCAACGTGGCCGCCGGGCCATCGTCCGGGAACTTCCGGCGCAGCAGATCCCACCAGACTTTCGCGCTCTCGGATCGTTTGGGGAACACCTCGCTACTGAGTCCAGCATGGCAAAAGACATCCATAAAAGGCACAAACGAGCCGAAAAAACTGCCGATTGGCCTATGTGAAAGGTGTCTTTTGCCATGCTGGACTCAGTAAGATAAGGAGCTTGGTGCCAGAGCGGACTAGACTTGCCCCAATTTACCTTGACACTCTTCAGACGAGCACAGTGCTCAAACGCTAACTCTTTCAGACCCGCGTTATACTCCACGTCTAACAATTGCGCGGGCCACCAACCGGAGACGCCATCTTTGATCCGCGCCGCATAAGAGTCGAACAACGCTCGCGCTTCGTCCTTCTCGCCCAATTGATACAACGTCCTCGCCTTGCGAAGATTGAGATGGAGTTGCGCGGGCTTGGTTCAATTCTGGGTAACACTTGCATGAGGGAGGCGCAGCTGAAGCAGCCCGGACTCCGTAGATCGAGAAGAACATCACTTCCCTCGATCCTACGGAGTTCCAGGCTATGGGCATTCTAGCCAGTCCTTCCACCGCCGGCCCCCAAACCAGTGCCGCTACCTCCGCACGCCAGTTGCCGCCGCAAGCACGCCAGCAACTCGCCCTCGACGCCCTGGCCCGTCTGCCCATCACCCAACTGGCCGACCAACACCATGTCAGCCGCAAGTTCGTCTACCAACAACTGCACCACGCACAACACGCCCTCGAACACGCCTTCCAAACGCCGCCCCCGGACCAACCCGATCTCCTCTTCTGGTTGCCCGTCACCAAACCCTGGTTGCGGCAACTGGTCCTCGGCCTCACCCTCATAAGCCACAGTTCCCTTCGCGGCGTCTGCGAACTCCTGCGTGACCTCTTCGATTACCCCCTCTCCATCGGCACCGTCCACAACATCCTCCGACAAGCCATCAGCACCGCCGATCGGATCAACAGGCAACAGGATCTCACGGGCGTTCGTATTGGCGCTCACGATGAGATCTTCCAGGCCGCTCAACCCGTACTCGTCGGTGCCGATGTGGCCAGTACCTACTGCTACCTGCTCAGCCTTGAGGAGCATCGTGACGCCGATACCTGGGGTGTCCGCCTGCTGGAATTGACCGAGCGTGGCTTCCATCCCCAAGCCACCATCGCTGATTTCGCCGGGGGCTTGCGGGCTGGCCAGGCCGAGGTCTTACCCGACGTGCCTTGTCGCGGCGATGTCTTTCACGCCTTGCAGACGGCGATGCCGCTGGTCCGCTATGTGGAGAACCGCGCCTACGATGCCATCGCCAGCCGCAGCCGACTCCAAGACCGCCAGGCCCGTAGCGAACACCGCCAGGGCCGCAAAGACCTGTCGTTGGCAGGTCAGCTTCGTTACGCTCGTCAGGCCGAAACGCAGGCGCTGACCCTGGCTGACGAGATAGCCACGTTGATCGGCTGGCTGCGTCAGGACATTCTGGCTGTGCGTGGTTCCGATTACGCCAGTCGCTGTGCCTTGTATGACTGGATCGTGGCCGAACTGCGTTTGCGTGAGCCGCATTGCCCGCACAAGATTCGTCCTGTCCGCTGCTTCTTGGAAAACCGACGCGATGATTTGTTGGCCTTCGCCAAGCAACTCGACGGGGATCTTCTGGGTCTGGCCGAGGAATTGGCCGTGCCGACGACGCTGGTCGAAGACGTTCGCCAAGTGCTGAACCTATCGACGAGTCGTCCGGAACGTTGGCAGCGGGAGAAGGCGTTGTGGCAGCGTTGGGGTTCACGATACGGAGTGTTGCGCGAGGCGGTAGCGGAACGGCTGGGTCAGGTGGTGCGTGCCAGCAGCGTCATCGAGAACCTCAACAGTCGGCTGCGGAGCTATTTCTTCTTGCGTCGTCATCTAGGCGGAGACTACCTCTCGTTGTTGCAGTTCTTCTTGAATCACCGTCGTTTCGTGCGGAGTGAGCATGGCGAGCGTGTGGGGAAGAGTCCGGCGGAGCTACTGACGGGCCAGTCGCAGCCGCATTGGCTGGAACTGCTGGGGTATAGGCCCTTCTCCCGGAATTAGCGCTCGACACCGCTGTCAACCTGCCGCGTGCGACAGGGATGCTACGGGTCCGCGCTGTTACCTGAAATAAGCCGTTTTTGAACCAAGCCGAAAAGGCCAGTCCGCGCATCGTGTTCCGGTTCCCCACGTTGAGAAGCAAGCGCCCCGTGGCAACGTCCCAGAGCTTCGCCTTATTGCGGCCGGCGGAGGCGAGGGTCATTCCGTCCGGGCTGAAGGCCAGGGCGTGGACGCCATGCGGCGAGCCTCGGCAGCGGGTGGGAGGGATGTTCCGGTCGAGATTCCAGATGGTGACGGTACCCCCCGCATCGC
>DAHVFK010000503.1 GCA_027317055.1 Betaproteobacteria bacterium
CGTGACCATGGCGTGGAACGTCAAGCGGATGTTCGTCCTGACCAGCGCGATCTGAGCCAAAGCGTGCCCTCGTTGGGGCGAACCGACGCCCTCGCCGGCCACTAGGGTCCGATCGAGGCGGCCAAGATCGCCTCAAGCACGAATTCGGCCGCGCTACGCCGCGCCACAGATCGCTAACCACCTCAATCCCAACCCGCGCCAACCGAATGCCCGTTACCCCACTCCGACAGGCGGCTAGCCGTCGATGTGGTCGTCCCAGCTGACATCGATGGCCTGTCGCTGACCGAGCTGAAGCAGCTGGTGCTGGCGTTGCTGCACGAGAATGCGGAGCAGAAGCGCGTAATCGCAGAGCTGCGCGCGTAGATCGCGCGGCTGAAGGGACTGCAGGACCGCCCACGGATCAAGCCGAGCGGGATGGAGAAGGGGACCACGCCCAAGCCGGCGGGCAAGCGAGCCCGGCGGCGTGGTCGCGGCAAGGCGACGCCACGGGTCAGCGTGGAGGAGCGGATCCTCGAGGCGGAGGTGCCGGCCGGCTCTCGTTTCAAGGGCTACGAGGATTTCGTGGTGCAGGACCTCGTGCTGCGGGTCGAGGTCACTCGCTATCGCCGCGAGCGCTGGCTGACGCCGGATGGACGGACGCTGATCGCGCCGTTGCCAGCCGGCGTGGTAGGCCATTTCGGCCCGGATCGACGCATGCGCCGATCGCCGCTTCGTGCTGGCCCAACACCACCAGGGACAGGTCACCGTGCCCCGGCTGGTGGCGCAACTCCAGGCGATCGGCGTCAGCATCTCCAAGCGGCAGATCATGCGCCTGCTGATTGCGGGACAGGAGGGGTTCCTCACCGGTTGGGCGCCGAAGGCGACCAACCGTGATGTGCTGCGCGCCGGCCTGGAGACCGCGCGCTGGGTCACGGTGGACGACACCGGCGCGCGCCACCAAGGCGCCAATGGTGTCTGCACGCAGATCGGCAATGACGACTTCGCCTGGTTCGGCACCACGAACAGCAAGAGCCGGCTGAACTTCCTCGACCTGCTGCGCGCCGGCCACACCGATTACGTGGTCAACAACGCGGCGCTGACCTACATGCGCCAGCACGCGCTGGCTGGGCCGGTGATCGCCGCCTTGGCCGGACATGCCGAGACGCATTTCGCCGACCGGGCGGCCTGGCAGGCCCATCTCGATCGGCTCGGCATCACCCAGCCGACAGTCACTCCTGACCCGGTGCGGGTCGCGACCGAGGGCGCGCTGTGGGGCAGCGTGCAGGCGCACGACTTCCTGCGTGACACCGTGATTGTCAGCGACGACGCCGGCCAGTTTGCCGTCGGCCAGCACGCGTTGTGCTGGGTTCACGCCGAGCGGCTGGTGCACAAGCTCGACACCTTCACCGACGCCCAGCACGCCGCCCAGCAGCGCGTCCGTGACCTGATCTGGACCTTCTACGCCGACCTGAAAGTCTATCGCACCGACCCGACACCGCGCCGCCGCCGCCAACTCCGTGCCCGTTTCGACCGCATCTTCCGCCGCCGCACCGGCTTCGCCACCCTCGATCGCCGGCTCGCGCGGCTGCACGCCAACAAGGCCGAGCTGTTGGCCGTCCTCGACCATCCAGACGTCCCGCTGCACACCAACGGCTCGGAGCGCGACATCCGTTGCCATGTGACCAAACGCAAGGTCAGCGGTGGCACCCGAAGCGATGACGGCCGCAACTGCCGTGATGCCTTCCTCGGCGTGGCCAAGACTTGCGCCAAGCTGGGTATCGCCTTCTGGGATTACCTCGGCAGCAGGCTTGCCGTTCCAGGCCAGCCAGTTGTCCCGCCGCTGCCTGATCTCGTCCGCTGCCGCGGACAACCCGCATAATCGCGCCGGCCCAGGGTTTTGCCCCTCTTACCTCACCACTTTGTAAGTTATTGAATTATATAGATAATTTATCATGGACCGTCACCCCTCATTCCCACTCGATCGTCCTCTGGAGACCGGCGCGGATCATTCAGCTCGAACGGTTAATGGCACGCACTTCGTTGACCATGCGGGTCACCATCGACGACTACTTTACGCCTACGTCTGCTTTCGAGCAGTCATTTCCGCAGCATGTTCGGCTTGGATGGTGAAGGTTTTCGGACGCCGGCCACCGCAGGTCGTGCGTGTGGGCATGGGGCCGGCGTACGGAAACCGCCCATGCACGAACCCGCTGGGTGACAAGCGCGAGGCTATGGGGATTTGAAGATTCCGGCACACTCGTGCAGGTGGCGCGGCGGCTGCGAGCTGCTGTCTGCTGGCGGCACCGGGCGGAGAGGATGAGCTGCGAGCGCGCAACTGACGCGATGCCACGGCGGCGGCCAACCCGAGAAGCGCTCGGGCATGCCGTTCTCGGAAAATAGGCCGGCTCGTGGCTGGTCGTCATGTTGCGGTTGCGCAGCGTCAGGTGCTTCAGCTGGTAGGGCTGTAGCGGCGGGTCCTTGCTCTCGTGGTGTGGCGGCTGGCCGTTAACGGTGGCGTCCAAGAGGGAATCTCCCAAGTGCCATCGGTCCGCCCGGCCGGTCAGTGCTCGTGCGCTTGAAGGCGCCCAAGATACCAAGTCGCGAACAGGTCAAGGTAACGCTCGGTGAAGGGCGAGTAGGGTCCAGGCACGTAGCCCGGATCGCGCACGCC
>DAHVFK010000504.1 GCA_027317055.1 Betaproteobacteria bacterium
TCCTCATCCAGGGCCAAAGCTATCGCCAGCGTGGGCGCAGAAAGGAGGAAGCTCTCATCGCACCACCAGCCGAGACCGCCTGAACCATCGCACGGAGCGAGATGGTGGGGTCATGCCAGGGCGTCCGTCGTGCACATTTCACGAAGGCCACAACCGAATTTCAGCAAGGCCCCGAACTCGTTTTCAGGTGGATCACATTGCCGAACATGGGTGGATCAGATCGGCCGGCTCTTGACACTCAGCCGGTGAGTACGGGGGTTTCCTCGTCGAACTGTTCGATGAGTGGCTCGGAGACGGTTTCCCCCGCGTCTCTATTCGAATCTTTGACAACTTCCTGCAGTCGTTCCTCGGCATGCCCAACAACCTCTGCGCGCACGGCGACACCTGCGGCGCCGGCCTGGTCATCGAGCAGAACGGCGACTGCTACCCGTGCGACTTCTACATGGATTCGCCCTGGAAGCTGGGTAATGTGCTCGATCAACCGCTTACCGAGATCGTTCGCAACCCGGCCTGGCCAGCGTTCGAACGCCAGAAGTCGCCCCTCCCCGCAGCGTGCGCGGCGTGCGAGTACCACGCCTGGTGCAAAGGGGGATGTCCCCGCAACCGGATGCTCGACGATGATGGCACGACGGGTCCCGACTACTTCTGCGCTGCCTACAAGCAGTTCTTCGCCTACGCAGAGACGCGGCTGCGAGCCCTCCGTGACCGCGTTCGCAACTACATGGCCTTCAGCGAACAGTTGCTGCTCCCCGGCTCTCTCTCGGTTGGCCGCAACGACCGCTGCCCCTGCGGAAGCAACCGAAAGCACAAGGTCTGCTGCGGTAACCCGCAGCTCGCCTCCTCGTACATCTTCAGATAGGCGATCGTGTCCCGAACCTGACCCTGGCGACACGACAGAAAGTGCACGCCTTACCGCGTCTCGGGCCCCGCTGGCCGGTCCCGGTTCGGCCCAGACAAACAGCGCCGCCCGGATCGCCGCCACGACAACCGCGGCCGCCACGTGCGCATCGAGGCGCACCGCCGGCGTGCGGGGCTGCCACGCGTCAACGAGCAGCTGCGCCCACGAAGCGGCCACTTCGAAGCGGGCCGGCCCGCTTGGCGCCCGGACCACCGCCGTCAGGAAAGACGGACCACGGTGGCGCAGCCAACCTGACGATAACGGTCCGGAGTACAAGTGAGGACGATAATCTGGCAGTCCCCAGCACTCTGCGTGAAGGCGGCGCCCAGCCGTTCGAGACGGCGGGGATCAGACCATCCGAGGGCGTCATCAACGATGAGCGGGACGCCACCCTGCGTACTTACGAGTGCCGCGCAAACGAGGCGCGACAGCACCCCGATCTGTTCCTTTGCTCCGGTGCTGGGGTCCTTGTAGTCGACGGTGATGCCGTGGAGCGTACGGCTCGCGACCTGAAGGTTTTCGGAGAGCTCGACGGTGAGAGATTGGCCAAAGACGATCTTTCCAAGCGACTCGAGGCGGTCGCGGAAGGGCTTGATGTAAGCGCGGCGAGCTTCGTCTCTTTGGCGCGACATGATCTCGAACAGCAGACGCGCGGCCGCGCCGCGCCGTTCGACTGATTCGCGCTCGCTGCGGCAGCGTTCGGCTTCCGACTGAGCAGAGGAGAGCCGGTCTGCAAGGCCCTCTTCGCCGCGGAGGCGAAGGGTAGCACGGAGTCCCGTATGCTCGTTCTCGCGGTCGCGAATGTCTGACTGGCAGCGGTCGAGAGCACCGCTTGTATTCCGCCTGCGGATTTCGAGCGTCCCCGGATCGGCCTCCTGGAGGCGCGCGAGTGCGTCCGCGTGAAGGCGGCCGGCATCGTCGACCAATGATTGCCGCGTGCCCACATTCGCTTGAAGCGCTTCGTCGCTGTTCTCTTGGCGGGCGGCCGCGAGGGCGACGGTGAGAGCGGCCAGCTGCTGATTGACTGTTTCGACGAGTATCCCCGCGCCCTGGTGCTCGAGATTGAGCTCTTCCGCGCGCTTCCGGAGATCGGCGAGGGCCTTTTCGGCACTGTTGACGGCCTTATCGCAGAGTTCAACCTCGCGAACCGCGGACTCTCGGAGTTGCCGCGCCTCATCGAGCGTCGCGGGGATTGGAACTTTGGCCGAACGCTTTGCCGGGTAGTCGACGACCCTGCTACGGGTGCGCTCCACCTTCGCACGGAGAGATTCGACGGTGAGGTCGCCCCGGTTCTGGAAGATGAGTTTCTGCGCTGCTTCCAGCCGCTCGCCGGCCTGCTCGCGGCGACGGACCTGAGCCTGGGCACCGGGCAGGCTGGCAACTCCTAGCGAATCTGTGAGCTGGCGAAAGTCGCTTTCTGCCACCAGCAACTGCTCCCGAAGCTGAGAGGCATCGTACCCGGCGGTGACAGTGACTGCGGCAAGATCGGCGACTCGCAGGGTGACGCCTGGCGTGCCATCAACGTCGATGACGTGGCCTGGCTCGAGCTCCCGTTCCTCCCCGTCGATGGCGAGCACAAACCCAGCCAGCGCTTCGATTCGGATGGCGGGCGCTGCCGCTTCCAGGCGGGTTCGGGCCTGGACGAGCACCAAATGTGCATCTTCAACCTGGACAAGCGACTTCTCGTCGATTTTGCAGCTTTCGAGGAACGCCTCGTTCTCGTCGACGATGGGCAACGCTTCCTCGATG
>DAHVFK010000505.1 GCA_027317055.1 Betaproteobacteria bacterium
GCACGCGTGCGGCGCTCGCGTTCGCGCTGCCGCGCACGCGCCTGTTCGGCGCCGCTCTGCGGCTGGGCCAGCTGGTACGGCCGCTGCTGCCCGCGGCGCTCAAGGCGAAGGTGCCCGCGCGCGCGAGCGCGCCCGGCGCGTGGCCCGCGCCGCGCCATGCGCGCAGGATGCTGGTGCTGGCGGGCTGCGTGCAGCCGGTGCTCGCGCCGTCGGTGAACGCTGCCGCAGCGCGCGTTCTGGACCGTGCCGGCGTATCGCTCATCGAGGCGCGCGGCGCCGGCTGCTGCGGTGCGGTGCGCTTTCATCTGAACGACCAGGAGGGCGGGCGCGACGACATGCGCGCGCTGATCGACGCGTGGTGGCCGGCGGTCGAGCGCGGCGAGTTCGAGGCGATCGTGATGACCGCGAGCGGCTGCGGCTCGACGGTCAGGGAATACGCCCATTTCCTGGCCGAGGATCCCGATTACCGCGACAAGGCCGCACGCATCGCCGGCATGACGCGCGACCTGTCCGTAGTGGTCAGCGCCGAGGCCGGAGCGCTCATCGAGCAGCTCGGCCGCAGCGCGCCGCGCGGACGGGTCGCATTCCAGTCGCCGTGCTCGCTGCAGCACGGGCAGCAGATTCGCGGCGTAGTGGAGGCGCTGCTCGCGCGCGCCGGCTACGAGCTCACGCCGGTGGCCGAGCCGCACCTGTGCTGCGGGTCGGCCGGAACCTACTCGATCCTGCAGCCCGAGCTGTCGCTCCAGCTGCGCGCGCGCAAGCTCGGTGCGCTGCAGGCAGGCGTTCCGGCGCAGATCGCGACCGCGAACGTCGGCTGCCTCGCCCACCTGCAGGCAGGTACCGACACCCCGGTCAGGCACTGGATCGAGCTGGTCGACGAGGCGCTGCAGCGTACAATTCCCGCATGAACGCTCCTCAGAGCGCGGACGCGCTGACGCACGCCGACAGCGAGGTGAAAGTGGTGCGCGCGGCCTGCCCGCACGACTGCCCCGACACCTGCGCCATGCTGGTGAGCGTCAAGGACGGCGTCGCGGTCAAGATCCAGGGCGACCCGTCCATGCCCTTCACCGACGGCACGCTTTGCACCAAGGTAGCCTACTACCTTGAGCGCACCTATTCCCCTGACCGCGTGCTGCACCCGCTCAGGCGGGTCGGGCCGAAGGGCAGCCGCCAATTCCGCCGTATCGGCTGGGACGAGGCGCTGGACGAGATCGCCGCGCGGTTCAAGGAACTCGCAGCCTCGCCTGCGGGACCCGAGTCGATCCTGCCGTGCAGCTACGCCGGCACCATGGGGATGGTGCAGTTCAGCTCGATGGACCGGCGCTTCTTCCACAAGCTCGGTGCTTCCCTGCTCGACCGCAGCTTGTGCTCGAGCGCGGGCAAGGCCGGCATCAAGGCAACGCTCGGCGGTTCGGTGGGCATGGACCCCGAGCGCTTCGACGAGGCCAAGCTGATCATCCTGTGGGGCGCGAATCCGGTCGTTTCGAATCTGCACCTGTGGTCTAGGGTGCAGCAGGCCAAACGGCGCGGCGCCAAAGTGGTGGCGATCGACCCCTATCGCAGCCTGTCGGCGGAGAAGTGCAGCCAGCACATCGCGCCGCTGCCTGGCACCGACGGCGCGCTCGCGCTCGGCATGATGCACGTGCTGATCGGCGAGGGGCTGATTGACCGCGACTACGTCACGCACCACACGCTCGGCTTCGAGCAGCTGGCCGCGCGCGTTACGCGCTACACGCCCGAGTGGGCGGCACGGACCTGCGGCATCACGGTCGATGAGGTGGTGACCCTCGCGCGCGAGTACGGCCGCGCGCGTCCCGCGGCGATACGGCTCAACTACGGCATGCAGCGCCACGCCGGCGGCGGCATCGCCGCGCGCACCATCGCCTGCCTGCCGGCGCTCACCGGCGCCTGGCGCGAGGCGGCCGGTGGCATCGTGCTCACCACAGCCGACTTCTACGGCTTCGACCACGCCGCGCTCGAGCGCCCGGACCTGCTCGCCGGCCGTCGGCCGCGGGTGATCAACCATTCCGCGCTCGGCGACGCGCTTACCCGCGCTGACCCGCCGGTGCGCGCGACGATCGTGTACAACAACAACCCGGTCGCCGTCTGTCCGGATTCGGAGAAGGTGATCGCGGGATTCGCGCGCGAGGACCTGTTCTGCGTCGTGATGGACTCGTTCCTCACCGATACCGCGGACTACGCCGACATCGTGCTGCCCGCCACCACACAGCTCGAGCACTACGACGTGCACAAGTCCTACGGCCACCTGTACGTGCTCGGCAACAGCCCGGCGATCGCGCCGGTGGGCGAGTCGCTGCCGAACTCGGAGGTGTTCCGGCGGCTGGCCGCGCGCATGGGCTTCGACGAGCCGTGCTTTCGCGACAGCGACGAGGACATCTGCGCGCAGGCGCTCGAATCGAGCAGCCCGCGCATGCGCGGCGTCGCCTGGCGCGAGGTGAAGGAGAAAGGCTGGCAGCGGCTGCAGCTGCCGGAGCGCTTCGCGCCGTTCGCCGAGGGCGGCTTTCCGACCCCTTCCGGCAAGTGCGAGTTCTACAGCGAGTCGCTCGCGCGCCAGGGCCTCGACCCACTGCCGTTCTTCAATCCGCCGGCCGAGTCGGCCGCTAGCAACCCCGAG
>DAHVFK010000506.1 GCA_027317055.1 Betaproteobacteria bacterium
TGCGGGCGACGCCGAGATTCGACATATCCGGACTTGACAGAAATATCCGATTCCCACATACCGCGGTCATGCGCTATCTCGACTGGATCGCGGAAGAGGGCTGGGACTGGCAACGCGCTGCCGACGAGATCGGCGTCGCGAACGGAACCTCCGCCCGCCGCTTTGCCTATGGCACCGTGCCGCGCCGCCCGGCGATGCTGCGCATCTACCGGCGCAGCCGCGGCCGGGTCACGCCGAACGATTTCTATGACCTGCCGGCGCTCGATCGGCCGGCGCTCGATCGGCCGGGGCTCGATCGGTGCGCGCCGGCGGAGGCGGCTAGCGAGGCGGCGGTTCTGCCGGGACCGGGATCAGCGACAGCGCCCCTTTCTGGAGCTCGTGTCCTAGCGCATGGGCGTGAACGCGACTCAACAGCAGCTGAACCCGCCCTGTCTCCCCCGTCTGCAGCCACACTGCATCGAGTTCTAGGATCAGGCGACCATCGGCCAGCGCCACCAGCGTCCACCGCGCTGAATCGGCCAGCAGATCGGGGTGCAGCGTGAAGCCGGCGGCAGCGTCGGACATGCCGGGCAGCGTAACGCGGCCGGGGCGCGGCGTGCCTGTGACAAGCGAGGTACATCATCCGGGCGAGGGCGCGTGATGGCGATCGCCGATGACTACCCGGCAATCGCCGCCCGTCTTCGAGACCTGGCCGCTCCCGGCGCGCCGGATCGCAGCAGCAAGGCGACCGCTTCCGGTCTTGAGGCCGGATCGGTCGCCTCGGTTTCGCTCGAATTCGCCGAACCGGACGCGCGCGCGCTGCGCGACCTGCGCTACGGCAAGCCGTTCACAATCCGGATCGCCCAGACACCCGGGTCCGGGCAGCTGCGCCACCATCACATCACGATCGACGTGACGGGGCCGGCGGGTCAGCCGAAAGAGAAATGCCCGGAATGACCGAGGCCCGCGGCGATCTCCTTGAATATCTCGACCGCCCCCGCTGCGGTCAGTGCGGGCATGTTGACGGTAATCTGCGCGGTGCCGGGCCTTACGCTTGCGGCGGCGATGCGGCCATGGGCGGCAATGACCGAGGCCGTCAACTGGGCCGCGATGCTCGCCGTTTCGAAATCGCTCAACGGAATTCTCCTGCTGCGGTTGGGTTTGCAACTGCCACGGTAGGAGACGCGGCGCGGGGCGCAAGCCCCGTTGCCGCAAGCCTTGGAAGGCCGTGTCCTGGGCGCGGCACGGCGCGTCTTCGGCGGCCGGCAGGATCATCCGATTCTCATTCCTATGCAGGGTGGAGCAGCCCGGCAGCTCGTCAGGCTGATAACCTGAAGGTCGCGGGTTCGAACCCCGCCCCTGCGTCCCGTTTGTGTGCCGATCGCGTTCATGTTTCCCAGCGTGAACCCGAAACGGTTCCGCGAGCGCGGAATCCGCGAGCGCGGAATTTCCGTCCGCGAGCGCGGAATTTCAATGACCGCTAACCCAGCGGTTCTGCTCGCCGAATTGCGCGAGCTGGTCAAAGCGACTGTCAGGCGATCCCCCGGCCTGAACGTCCGCGAACGTCTGAGGGCGGCGGCCCGCGTGCTGCGCCTGCCGGTCGGACGGGTCACGGATTGGTATTACGGGGAGGTGCGACGTGTCGAAGCCCACGAAGCCGATGCCATCCGCCAGTTCGCGCTGTCGGCGCGGCAGAGCGAGATTGCGCGCATGGAGCGCCAGCTCGATGCGCTGCGTGCCGACCTCGCTGAAATGGCCCTGGGGAATCGCGTGCGACGCGGCGCTGCGGCTGGTCGCGGCGGCGGCGATCGCGGTCGCGAAAGCCTCGGTACGGCTCGCCGACAAGGCCGTTCGCCGGCGTAAGGCGCTGACGCCCGAATGCGGGCGCCCGCAGGCGCCGCCGACGGGTGCGCGATGCTGACCCGGTTCCGCGCCTGCGCGACGGGCGGGATCACCGCCAGGGAAGCGACCCGCCGCGAAGAAGCGGTGCGCGCGGCGTTTGCCGGCAGCGCCGCGGCAACCCCGCTGGCGCCGCCGCCGCCGCAATTCGAGCGGCGCATCGTGAACCCGACCGCCGCCGCAGCGGCGCCGGAAGCGGAGAACGAGGCCGCGGCCGCGCCCCGCGAGGAAACGCCGGCGCCCCGGTGCCCGCCGGCCCCGGACAAGCCGGTCGTGACCATCGAGATCAGCGGCCCCACCGGCGCCGGCAAATCGGTCATCGCCCACCTGATCCGCGCCGCGCTGGCGCATGAGGGCTTTATCGCCAGCGGCCCCGAGGGCCTGCGGCCGAGCCGCTGGCGGCGCGCGCTCGACCGGCTGGCGTGGCGCGGGCTGGCGGTGGTGATCGTCGAGCACGAAGCCGGGGACGCGGCGCCATGAGCGATTTCCTCGGCGGTTTCCTGGGCGGTTTCCTGGGCGATTTCCTGCTCGCGGTCGGCATGCCGCTGGCCGCGCTGAGCCTCGTCATCCTGGTCGCCGGCGTGCTGGCGCCGCTGCTGCTGCCGATCGGCGATGCGGTATTGCGCGGGCTGGAGCGGCTGCGATGAGCGATCCCGCGCGCCTGGCGTCGCTGCGGCCGTGGCGGCTGTCGTCGCCGGGACGGCGGAGCCGGCATTTCCGCACCCGCGACGGCGCGATCGGCTGGGCCGAGCAACAC
>DAHVFK010000507.1 GCA_027317055.1 Betaproteobacteria bacterium
TTGGCCTCCTCCTGCGCCACCTTGATCTTGCGCTCGATGGTGAACGAGCGCGTGAACTCGCGCTCGGAGATGATGTGGCGAAAGCCGAAGCCGCAGCAGTCGTACCAGGTCGAGTAGTCGATCACCTGGGCGCCGAGCGCCTCGGCCATCGAGGTGCCCACCGCGGCGCGGTTGCCGCCCAGCACCGTAGGGTCGTAGATCGCGTCCTCGTGCACCATCTTCGAGTAATGGCAGGCCATGTGCACCGTGGTGCGCAGGTGCGAGACGTCGATCTTCTGCAGCTCGGAGGCGATGCGCCTGCGCATCACGTGCACCCACTCGGAGTAGTGCACGATCTCCTCGGGGATCACCAGCTTGCCGTCGACCAGGCGCCCGAGCTTGCCCAGGATCTTCTTCACCCGCTCGCGCAGCGTGGCGTTCTCGACCAGGTACTTGCGTACTTCCTTGTAGTTGCCGAACGAGGTGCCGCAATGCACCAGCGGGAAGAAATGCCCGGGCTGGTGGCCCAGGCGCTTGCCCGAAACGTAGGACTGGTGGAAGTTGCGCAGGAACACCGCCGCCAGAGACTCGACGTTGCCGATGCCAGAGCCGTGGTAGTTCCATGCCGTGCACGAGGTCTGGTCGGTCTCGTCGAGGTAATCGCGCCCGGGCTGCATGCCGAGCTGATTCATGGTCCACAGCAGCGACGTGGGGTAGCCGGGGATGTTGCCGCACTGGCCGCAGGACTTGTGGTGCCACAGCTGCATGGTCGGGATCTTCTTGTCCCAGCCGAACAGCGTTTTCACCATCGCCGGCTGGTGCGCGTCCGTGATGCGGTGGACGATGATCTCGCCCTCCTTCTCCAGCTGCCACATATGCTCGCGCACGTCGTCCATGCGCTCGCCAAGATCCAGCTCGCGCCGGTCGACGCGCTTCTTGACCCATTCGGTCGCCTTCTCGGCGTCCGCCGCCGACAGGTTGCTGGGCTGAAAGAACTCTCCGTGTCCCGCGATTCCGCTCATTGCGTCTCCTTCTGCTCTTCGAGCAGTTCCTCGTATTCCTCGCGCTTCTCTTCGATGAAGTCCTCGATCACGTCGAACAGGTTCTCGTCCATGGTCTCGAGCTGCTTGAGCACGCCGGTCATCTCCCAGATGGTGTACATCTCGACCGAGGTCTTGAGCGCCACCTCCCACGCGGTGTCGGTGGTCTGCAGCGTCTTCATCGGGATCGCCTTGCGCAATATCTTCAGGTCGCCTTCGACTTTCTGGATGTTCGGGCCCCAGTCGGGGAAGTGGTCGGGCTGGATCATGTCCGGCGAGAGCTGGTTGCCGGTGGTGATGAGCTTCAGCATCACGCGCCCGAACGGGCGCAGCACGTCCTTGGCCGACTGCAGGCCGTGGCCGATCGCCACTTCGCGCATGATCGCCACCAGCCCGCCGGGCGAGTTCTTGAACGGGCAGCGCGCGGCGCAGGTCATGCACTGGGCGCAGGCCCAGATCTTTTCCTGCATCGCGTCGTAGACCTGCTCGACGTTCTCGGTCCACAGCAGCTGCACGATCTCGCGCGGGCTGTAGTCGTAGAAGTGCGCCGAGGGACAGGTTGCGGTGCAGATGCCGCAGTTGAGGCAGCCGTTGAGCTCGTGCTCGTAGCGGAAATCCTTCTTGATGTCCTCGAAGATCTCCTGCATTTCCGCGTACGTCGCCATGGCGGCCGGGTCCCCTTGCCTACTTGCGCTTCATGAAGAAGGTGAATTCCTTGCCTTCAGTGGCGTGCGACAGCAGCTCGTTGCCGGTCTGCTTGGAGAAGGCCTGGAAATCCTTGACCGAGCCGGGATCGGTGGCGACGATCTTGAGCACCTGTCCCGATTGCAGCTCGGTGAGCGCCTTCTTGGCGCGCAGGATCGGCAGCGGACAGTTGAGGCCGCGCGCGTCGAGTTCCTTGTCGAAGTCCATTCCTCGTGTCTCCTAAGTGGGTGGTTCTGCGCTTATACCACCTCGATCTAACCCTTCGCTGACCGGCGCAAAAACCCGCCTGCCAGAAGGGTGAATATTAGTATTCGTTAATATACCAGCATGCGACGCGCGAGCAAGCGGCAGCGCAACATTTATGACACCGCCTGGTAGTAAAGATTCTGCGGATGATTCGCCTGCGCGAAGAAGAACCAGCGCTCGGCCATCAAGCCCGCGAATTGAACGATAAAGGCAAGATTGAAGAATCCTCCAATGAGAAGCGCCGCAGGCAAGATGAAGGCGCCGACGAGAAACAGCCACTTCACCCTTCGCAGGGTCCCGGGACCCCGTCCGTGGAAGAACTCGCGCGTGTTGAACGAGCCCGCGATCGCGCCCTGCGCCTTCTGCACGATGCGCGGGTGCTTGACTCCGATCGCGCTCTGCGGGCTCGAGCGCGCCTTGAGGCGCGCGTTGCGCGCGAGCGACGCCCCGCGCGTCGCCAGGCCGAGCAGCGTCCAGCCGATCGCGCCCGCCGCGAGCGGCGCGGCGACGGCATGCGCCGCGAGGCCGGCCCAGGCCGCGGCCAGGGTGAAGCCCGAGGCGCAGCCGAGCACCAGGTAGTTCACCACCGTGAGCGGGCTGTGCCACTCCTGCAGGAAAGGCAGGCAGGCGTAGATCATCGCGGTGCACAGGTACAGCG
>DAHVFK010000508.1 GCA_027317055.1 Betaproteobacteria bacterium
GAATGATCTTGAGCAGAATCGCTGGATCGTAGGCCGGGGCGCCCGTCTCATCGTTCTTGTAGCGCGCCTCGAACACCTTCAGGTCGAACTCCTCATCGACCAGCCGGTTCAGCGTGTGCTCAAAGGTGCCCGGCAGAATCTGCGCCGCATAACTCACCGGCAGCATCTTCATCTGTGTGTAGTCGTAGTGTTTGTAGCGCGCCATCGTGTCGCCCTCCCTAAGCGGCATTCTTGTGTCCGCTTGCTCAGATGGAGCGCATTTCTCCTCTGAAGTTCCGAGGGAAAGGGACTTTTTCTACAGCCTCAACGTTCGAGCTCAGGGGCGCCGCTCAGCACGCCACTGAGCAAAGCAATGTTGCCTATCGCGGCGTCCCCTGCGGCGAGATGTTCTCTCGACGAGACGGGCCACTTGGTTGACATTGGCTCGATCTGCGAACAGCTGTCAACGCGGTCCACATCACCTGCGTTCGAGTCCATTACGGCGTAGCGTTGAGAGCTGTTCGCCTCAAGAGCGTGCTCTTGTGCGACAGCTCTCAACGCTACGCTGTCATCTCGGGCGCTTGTGCCGCGCACCGGGCTATCCCTTTTCGTGCCCATCGCTTCCATCAGCACCGTGGCGCGTCTCGTCGACGGGAACGATTATATGGATACGAAAACTGTCCAGATAGCATGGTCTGCGCCCGGAAATGGGACGTCAACGGCCCCTGAGATCAATGCGTTAGGTTGTGTTAGCGCAAGTCGGCAGTGGGATATCCGGCAAAAATTGGGACAAGACACTGATTCGCCAGCGGATGCGGATTCGGGGGCGGACAAGGCGACAAAGCCGCGCCCGGGGTGAACGAGCGGCGCGGCAGCGGGCTACTCGCCCTTGCGCAGGTCGTGCCGCACGGCGTAGACGGGAGCCTCGACGCGGGAGGAGAGGCTGAGCTTGGCGGGATGTTGCGCTCGCGCGGGGTGTGCTGGGCCATGAGCGAGCCCGCGGCGTCGGGCTTGGGGTCGAGCAGGCGCATGGTGCCGGCGAGCGCGGCGACGCGCACCATGGTGGGGATTCAGTCGATGATATGGTTGACGGGCGCCTTCTCCATCGTCCATTCGCCGCCTCGGAACGCCTACGGCTGCTTCGGCGTCTCGTATTCGGCTTCCTTCTGGAACGGTTCCCAGACGGTTTCGTACCCGACAAACCCCTTTTCGTTCGGCGGCATCTGGCGCGTCGTCAAGAAACGCGTATGGCCGTCAGGAACCTTGGTGGGGATGGGCTTGTTCTCTTCGCTCATAGGTCACCTCTTTTGCGTGAAGTCAGGAAACAGGTCTCATGAGTGACGGATCGATCTCCGCGCCCGCAATGATCGCCTGGCCCGCTCTCGTCTCCTCATGCGTTGCGTCGCGCACAGTCAATATCTCGAGCGTAAAGACGACCTCTCTGCCGCAAAGCGGATTGTTGCCATCGACAGTCAGCGTCTTGTCGTCGATTCGCGTTACGAGAAAGCTGCGCGTCTGCCCTTTGTCGTTCTCCATCAGTATGGAGGTGCCGATTTGCCGATATTCCCCTGGAACGTTCTCGATCTGATCGGTAAAAACCAGCGACTCGTCTCTGGAGCCGAAGATCTGATTGCCATCGATCGGCACCTCGATGACGTCGCCGGCGGACCTGCCCTCGAGCTCCTTGTGGACGAAAGGCGCCAGGATCTCATTGTGTCCGTGAACATAGCTCAACGGGAATTCGACCCTGGTAAGAACATGCCCCGACTTCCTGTCGGTCACCTTGTAGGTCAGCTCGACGAACTTGCCGTCGAGGATGCGTTCAGAAGATGGATGCACCGAAAATCCTCGCCTTTCCGTCCTCGTAGCCGAGGACGAGCCTGCCAAGCCATTCGCCTTCCTTCCTGGTGCTGCGCTGCCGGTAGAGAACCGTCACGTGTTCGCCCCGGCGGATGATGCCGAGATAGTCGGTGTCCTCGGCCAGATTCCTGGCCAGTTCGCTGTTGGCGAACTGGTGGCCCGCCACCACTTGATCGATCGCAAGCGCCAGAGCACTGGAGAAATTCCTGGCGAATTCTCCGTATTTGCCCTCGTTGGAATTTTTCACGAGGTCGCGCCACAGGGGATCGGCGATCGCCCGTATCTCCTCGTCGCTCTTTTCGACTATGTTCACGCGCGCTTGCGCCGCGACAGCGCTACTCGCTTTCCCCAACGAGGTGATAGCAGGGCGCCTTCTCCATGGTGTATTCACCGGTATTCGGGTCGCGACGCGAAACCGTCAGCACGTGCCAGTTTTCGTCGTCCACCTTCATGGCGTCGCCCCGGTAGTAGTAGCCCGGCCAACGGGTCTCCTTGCGGAACAGCGTGTGCTGCGTGACGCACTCTGCAGCGCGATGGCGGTGCTTCAATTCCCACGCACGCAGCAACTCGTGAGCGTCCTTCGCGGCCAGGCTCTCGAGATCTTCCTCCATGACCTTGAGCTTCTTGAGGCAGATATTCAGGAGTTTCTCGTTGGTCATGTAGCCGACGGTATAGCCGCCGCAATACTCGTCCATGAGCTTCTGCAGGCGGTCGAGGCCCTGCTGGGGATTGATGTAGTGCGGGTTTACAGTGCCCGCCACGACCGCATTGTGGTAGATCCTGTAA
>DAHVFK010000509.1 GCA_027317055.1 Betaproteobacteria bacterium
ATGCTGATCAGACCCATGGCACAAAAGCAAACAAGCCCCTCCGAGGGGGCCTGCGTTGCGCAGCTGGCTAGGGTCCGGATTCTACCGCAGGAGTATCATTCGCCGGTCGTCAACGGAGCCAGCCCCGCTCACAGCAACAGTGGAAGACTCGAGCCGCACGCGCGTCTGCAGCGTCCTTTTCGTCGACGTGGTCGGCTACTCCAAGCAGCCCGTGGCGGAGCAACTTCTGCTCAAGCAGGCGGCACGCGACCTGCTGAACTTCGCCCTGGATCAGATCGACCCGCGCGAGCGCAGGATCCAGGACACCGGCGACGGCGCGGTCGTGGTGTTCACCGGCGACCCCGAGGACGCGCTTTTCGCCGCCATGTCGACGCGCGACTCGGCCGGCAAGCTGCGCTTGCGGCTGGGGATCAACCTCGGCCCGGTGTACCTCGCCGAGGTGAGCGACAGCCAGACCAACATGGTGGGCGACGGCATCAACGTCGCGCAGCGCGTCATGAGCTTTGCCGAGCCCGGCCAGCTGCTGGTGTCGCGCTCGTTCCGCGACGTCGCATACTGGCTCTCGAGCGAATACGATCGCCTGTTCGTGTCCGAGCCGTCGCGCCCGGACAAGCACGACCGCATGCACGAGCTGTACTCGGTGACCACGAGCGTGCGCGCCGGGCGGCGCGTGGCCGAGATCGCGGCCAGCCTGCGGGCGCAGCGCCCCTCCGCCGCGGAGCCGAAAGAGGCCGTCGCGAACACGCCGGCGAGAGTGTTCGACGCCGGCTCGCACCTGGTCATTTCCGGCTACGGCAAGACCGGCGTCGAGCAGGCGTTGAACGATCTGGCCAGCCGCGGCGCGCGCGTCATATCGCGTGTCGAGGCGATCGGCAACAAGTGGGTGGCGACCTGCGAACATCCGGACGCCGCGGCGTGCAAGGTCGAGGAATTCGGCTTCGCCCGGCTGGTCACCGGTCCCACGCGCGAGCTGGTGGCGGCGAAGCTCAAGGAGCTGACCTGCTACGGCGGGGTCCAGGTGGGTGAGATCGAGCTAAACGGCGGCCTCTGGACCGGCATGTGCGACTTGAGCAGCGCCAGCCGCTGAGTACGCCCTAGCGCAGGCGCTCGACCCGGGCGCCGAGCGCGGCGAGCTTTCCCTCCAGCGCCTCGTAGCCGCGGTCGAGGTGGTAGATGCGCTCGATCACGGTCTGCCCTTCGGCCACCAGCCCCGCGATCACCAGCCCCGCGGAGGCGCGCAGGTCGGTGGCCATGACGCTCGCGCCCTGCAGCCGCTCGACGCCGCTGACCACCGCGGTGTTGCCCTGAATGCTGATCTCGGCCCCCAGGCGCTGCAGCTCGAGCGCGTGCATGAAGCGGTTCTCGAAAATCGTCTCGGTGATCAGCGCGGTGCCGCGCGCGATCGCGTTGAGCGCCATGAGCTGCGCCTGCATGTCGGTGGCGAATCCCGGGTAGGGCGCGGTGCGCAGACTCACCGCGCGCGGTCGCGCCGCCATCTCGATTCCGATCGCGTCGCCCTCGAGCGCGAGGCGCGCGCCGGCCTCGCGCAGCTTCTCGAGCGTCGCCTCCAGCGTTTCGGGCGCCGCGCCAGCGAGCCTTACCTTGCCGCCCGCGGCCGCCACCGCCGCGAGGTAGGTGCCGGTCTCGATGCGATCCGGCATCACCGCGTGCCTGGCACCCCCGAGCGAAGCGACCCCCTCGATGCGGATTACGTCGCTGCCGGCGCCTTGGATTTTCGCCCCCATCGCGCTCAGGCAGCGCGCCAGATCGACCACTTCGGGCTCGCGCGCCGCGTTCTCCAGCAGCGTGCTGCCTTCTGCCAGCGTGGCCGCCATCATCAGGTTCTCGGTGCCGGTGACGGTCACCAGGTCCATCACGACGCGCGCCCCGCGCAGGCGCTCGGTGCGCGCATCCATGTAGCCGTGCTCGACCGCGATGTTCGCCCCCATCGCCTGCAGGCCCTTGATGTGCTGGTCTACCGGGCGCTGGCCGATCGCGCAGCCGCCGGGCAGCGAGACGCGCGCGCGGCCGCAGCGTGCGAGCAGCGGCCCGAGCACCAGCACCGAAGCGCGCATCGTCTTGACCAGCTCGTAGGGCGCCTGCGGGTCGCTCACACGCGCCGCGCGCAGCTCGATGCGGCCGTCGCGCTGCGGGCCGAGTTCGACGCCCATGCGCGCGAGCAGCTTGGCCATCGTGGCCACGTCCATCAGGCGCGGCACGTTCTCCAGCGCGAGCGCATGCTCGGTCAACAGCGCCGCGCACATGATCGGCAGCGCGGCGTTCTTGGCGCCCGAGACGCGGATTTCGCCCTCGAGCGGCCTGCCGCCGGTGATGCGCAGCTTATCCACCGGCCTGCCATTCTTGCGGCGTCACGGTGCGCATCGACAGCGCGTGGATTTCCTCGCGCATGCGGTCGCCGAGCGCCTGGTACACGAGCTGGTGGCGCTGCACCCTGTTGCGACCCTCGAACAGACGCGAGACGATCAGCGCCTGGAAGTGCTCCCCGTCGCCCGCGACCTCCAGGTGCTCGCACTCGAGGCCCGCCGCGATGCCCTGCTTGACGCTATCCGCCGTCACCATCGTCCTATCCCCGCAGTTTGTAGCCGCGCTTGAGCATCCACAGTG
>DAHVFK010000050.1 GCA_027317055.1 Betaproteobacteria bacterium
CCGTACCGCTTCGGCGTGGCGCTCGAGCCCGGCGCCGCGGTGGCGGCCGACCCGCTGCAGCTGCCGCTCGCGTCCCAGAGCGTCGACCTGGTGGTGCTGCCGCACGCGCTCGAGACCCACAACGACCCGCACCACGTGCTGCGCGAGGCCGAGCGCGTGCTGATGCCTGAGGGGCAGCTGGTGGTGTCGGGCTTCAACCCGCTTTCGCTCTGGCGCCTGCGCCAGATGTTCTCGGGACGGGATGCCGGGGCGCCGTGGGACGCGCGCTTCATCAGCCTGCTGCGGTTGCGCGACTGGCTGCGGCTGCTCGGCTTCGAGCTCAACGGCGGCGTGTTCGGCTGCTACGCGCCGCCGTTCGCCCAGCCCAAATGGCTCGTGCGCTTCGCCTTCATGGAGAAGGCCGGCGCACGCTGGTGGCCGATCGCGGGCGGGGCCTACGTGGTGCGCGCGATCAAACGGGTTCAGGGCATGCGGCTGGTGACACCCGCCTGGCGCAAGGAGCGTGCCCGGCGCCGGCGTGCGCTGGCGCCCGTCACGCAGCACCACCAGCACGACCTGCGGCGCCATGAGTGACAAGGTGGTGGAGATCTACGCCGACGGCGCCTGCAAGGGCAACCCCGGACCGGGCGGCTGGGGCGCGCTGCTGCGCATGGGCGGCGTCGAAAAGGAGCTCTACGGCGGCGAGCCCGCGACGACCAATAACCGCATGGAGCTGACCGCGGTGATCCGGGCCCTCGAATCGCTCAAGCGGCGTTGCAAGGTGCGCCTGTACACCGACTCGCAGTACGTGCAAAAGGGCATCTCGAGCTGGATCCACGACTGGAAGCGACGCGCCTGGCGCACGGCGGACAAGAAGCCGGTGAAGAACGTCGACCTGTGGCAGCGGCTGGACGCGCTGGCGGCGGAGCACGACGTCGAGTGGCGTTGGGTCAAGGGCCACGCCGGGCATCCGGAGAACGAGCGCGCCGACGCGCTCGCCAACCGCGCCATCGGAGGCCTGGGTGGCTGATCGGCAGATCGTGCTCGACACCGAGACCACCGGGCTGAACGCGAAGCTCGGCGACCGGGTGATCGAGATCGGCTGCATCGAGCTGCTCAGCCGGCGCGTCACCGAGCGGCACTTCCATACCTACCTCGACCCGGAGCGCGAGATCGAGGAGGGCGCGGCCAAGGTGCACGGCCTGACGCGTGAGTTCCTGTCCGACAAGCCGCACTTCGCCGAGGTGGCGAAGGACTTCCTCGACTACGTGCGCGGCGCCGAGCTGATCATTCACAACGCGGCGTTCGACGTCGAATTTCTCGACGCCGAGCTCGAGCTGGCGGGCCTGGGACGTCTGACCGAGCACGCCGCGGGCGTGATCGACACCCTCGCGCTCGCGCGCGAGCTCCACCCCGGGCGGCGCAACTCGCTCGACGCGCTGTGCGAGCGCTACGGCGTCGACAACGCCCACCGCACCATGCACGGCGCGCTGCTCGATGCGCGCCTGCTGGCCGAGGTCTATCTCGCCATGACGCGCGGCCAGGAAAGCCTGGCGATGGATCTGGACGACGATCCGGCGCCGGTGGCCGGCGGACCGGCGCGTTTCGACACCTCCAAGCTCGTGGTGGTGCGCGCCAGCACCGAGGAAGCCGCGGCGCACGAGACGCTCCTGGACCGGATGGAAAAAGAAGCGAAGAAGGGCATCGTCTGGCGCCGCGGCTAGCCGCCGGCGAGGCTCGCGAGCGCGGCGATCGCCACCAGCACTCCCGCGCCTTTGCGCGCTGAAAACGGCTCGCGCAGGAACAGAAAGCCGAAAGTTGACGTGGCGACGAAGCCCATTTGCGCCACCGGCACCATGACGCTCGCGTCGCCGCGCACCAGGCTTTCGACCATCAGGCAGAAGGCCAGGGCAATGGTTACGCCCGCCATCGGGGCGTTGCGCAGCACCGCGCGCGACGGGCGGATGCGGCGGTCCAGGATGCCGACCAGCGCCGTCGCGCCGCTCACCACGACCGCGGCCTGCGCCACGATCAGCGAGGCCGGCGTCGCCCCCGCGCGCAGACCGTACTTGTAGACGAAGTTGCCGATGCCGACGGCGGCGGTGGCGACCAGCACGCGCGTCAGCGACGAGCGGCTCTCGCGCCGCAACGCGTCGTCGCCCGCCGGAGCGCCCAGCAGCAGCCAGACCGCGACGAGTGCGAGCGAGATGCCCGCGATCTTGAACGCGGTGAAGGGCTCGCCGAGCAGCGCGACGGCCAGGCCCGCGGTGATGACGAAGCTGAGGCGGAACACCGGCGCGTTGACGCTGACCCGGCCGGATTTCAGGCTGTAGGCGAAGTTGTAGAAACCGGTCAGCACGAACACGCCCACCAGCAGGCCCCACAGGGTGCCCGCGACGAAGTGCAGCGAGCCGGTGAGCAGCCCGTACGCGGCGACGGTGGGCAGGAACACCCAGGACTGCACCATCAGGAACTGGTGCGGCAGCGCGCCGGCCGCGGCGGCGCGCTTGTAGATCAGGTCGCCGACCCCGAACAACAGCATCGCGCCGAGCGCGTATTGCATTCCTGGGCTCATATAGCGGGCGTACCTTACCGGGCCGCAGCGCGCGGCGCTATACTTTTGACCCATGCCGGCCAATCCCTATGAGCAGGACCTCGAGCGCAACCCCGCCAACTACGCGCCGCTGACGCCGCTTTCGTTCGTCGAGCGCGCGGCCTACGTCTACCCCGCGGCGACCTCGGTGGTGCACGGCAAGCGGCGCGACACCTGGAAGCAGACCTACGCCAACTGCCGCCGCCTCGGCTCGGCGCTGGCGAAGCGCGGCATCGTGCCGGGCGACACGGTCGCGGCCATGCTGCCCAACATCCCCGCCATGCTCGAGGCGCATTTCGGGGTGCCGATGTGCGGCGCGGTGCTCAACGCGCTCAACACGCGCCTCGACGCCGAGGCGATCGCGTTCATGCTGAACCATGGCGGGGCGAAACTGCTCATTTCTGATTGCGAGTTCTCGCCCGTGATCGAGGCCGCGCTGGCGAAGCTCGGCCGGGTACTGGAAGTGATCGACGTCGACGACCCGGAGTACGACGGGCCGGGCAAGCGGCTGGGCAAGCAGACCTACGACGAGCTGCTGGCCGAAGGCGACCCGGAATACGCCTGGCAGGGACCGGCCGACGAGTGGCAGGCGATCTCGCTCAACTACACCTCGGGCACCACCGGCAACCCCAAGGGGGTGGTCTACCACCACCGTGGCGCCTACCTCAACGGGGTGGGCAACATCCTGGTGTGGGGCATGCCGCAGCACTCGGTCTACCTGTGGACGCTGCCGATGTTCCACTGCAACGGCTGGTGCTTCCCCTGGACCATGGCGGCCAACGCCGGGATAAGCGTTTGCCTTAGAAAAGTCGAAGTAGAGAAAATATTCGACCTCATAAAACGCCACCACGTGACTCATTACTGCGGCGCGCCGATCGTGCACCAGGCGCTGATCAACGCGCCGGCCGAGCTGCGGCGCGGGATCGACTGGAAGGTGAACGCGATGGTCGCGGGCGCGGCGCCGCCGGCGGCGGTGATCGAGGGCATGGAGAAGATGGGTTTCTCGATTACCCACGTGTACGGCCTGACCGAGACCTACGGCCCGGCCACGGTGTGCGCCAAGCACGCGCAATGGCAGGAGCTGCCGCTCGCCGACCAGGTGCGCATGAACGGTCGCCAGGGCGTGCGCTACATCGTGCAAGAGGGGCTCACGGTTATGGATCCCGAGACCATGCGCCCGGTTCCGGCCGACGGCGAGACCATGGGCGAGATCATGTTCCGCGGCAACATCACCATGAAGGGCTACCTGAAGAACCCGAAGGCGACGCAGGAGGCGTTCACCGGCGGCTGGTTCCATTCCGGCGACCTGGCGGTGACGCAGCCCGACGGTTACATCAAGATCAAGGACCGCTCGAAGGACATCATCATCTCCGGCGGCGAGAACATCTCCTCGATCGAGGTCGAGGACGTGCTGTACCGCCATCCGGCGGTGATGGCGGCCGCGGTGGTCGCGATGCCCGACGCGAAGTGGGGCGAGACGCCGTGCGCCTTCATCGAGCTCAAGCCGGGCGCCAAGGTGAGCGAGAAGGAGCTGGTCGAGTTCTGCCGCGGCCAGATGGCGAAGTTCAAGGCGCCGCGCGCGGTGGTGTTCGGCGAGCTGCCCAAGACCTCGACCGGCAAGATCCAGAAATTCGCGCTGCGCGAGAAGGCCAAGTCCGCGTCCGCGATCGAATCGTGAAGGAGACAAGATGAGCGCCAACCCTCAGATCCGGGAGCCGATCCTGCTGCGCGAGGACCGCGACGGCATCGCGACCCTCACGCTCAACCGCCCGGAGCAATTCAACGCGCTCTCGGGCGCGATGCTCGACGAGCTGCAGTCGGCCTTCGACGCGCTGGCCAGGGACTCGAGCGTGCGGGTGGTGGTGATCGCCGCGCGCGGACGCGGCTTCTGCGCCGGGCACGACCTGAAGGAGATCGGCGCGCTGGGCACGCAAGATCGAATCGAAGCGCTGTTCCAGAAGTGCGGCCGCATGATGGTGTCGGTCGTTTCGCTGCCGCAACCGGTGATCGCCAAGGTGCACGCCACCGCGACCGCCGCCGGCTGCCAGCTGGTGGCGCAGTGCGACCTCGCGGTTGCCGCCGACAGTGCCAAGTTTGCGGTCAGTGGGGTCAATTTCGGCCTGTTCTGCTCGACCCCGAGCGTGGCGCTGGCGCGCAACGTCGGGCGCAAGAACGCGATGGAAATGCTGCTCACCGGCGAGTTCATCGACGCGCCGACCGCAAAGGCCTACGGCCTGGTCAACCGCGTGGTGCCCGCGACCGAGCTCGACGCCGAGGTCGACCGGCTCGCCACGCTGGTGGCCTCCAAGCCGCAGGGCGCGGTGGCCGCGGGCAAGCGCCTGTTCTACCGCCAGCTCGAAATGGGGCTGGAAGGCGCCTACAAGCTCGCCGGCGAGGTGATCTCGTGCAACGCCGCGAGCGACGAGGGGCGCGAGGGCATCGCGGCCTTCGCCGAGAAGCGCAAGCCGGTCTGGAACAAGAAGTAGCCGCCGTGGCAGCAGGCCGCTACTACGAGGAGTTCGCGCTCGGCGATACCTACAAGCACTGGCCCGGGCGCACCATCAGCGCGACCGATAACACCTGGTTCACGCTGCTGACCATGAACCAGCACCCGCTGCACTTCGACGAGGAGTACGCCAAGGGCACCGAGTTCGGCAAGCCGCTGGTCAACAGCGCGCTCACGCTCGCGATCGTGGCCGGCATGAGCGTCGCCGACGTGAGCCAGAAGGCGATCGCGAACCTGGGTTGGACCGACATCGTGATGCCGGCGCCGGTGTTCAACGGCGACACGCTGTACGCCGAGTCCACGGTGCTCGAGAAGCGCGAGTCGAAGTCGCGCCCGACGCAGGGCATCGTCACGGTCGCGACGCGGGCCTGGAAGCAGGACGGAACGACCGTGATGACCTACAAGCGCACCGTGCTGGTGCCCAAGCGCCCATGACGAGCGCGGACGACACCCAGATCCTGGACGCGATCGGGAAATGGCTCGAGCGCGACGTGCGGCCGAAGGCGCGCGAGCTGGAGAAGAAGGACGAGTACCCCGAGGCGATGGTCGAGCAGATGAAGGCCTTCGGCCTGTTCGGCGCCACCATCCCGCAGGAGTACGGCGGCCTGGGGCTGCCGGCGTCGACCTATGCCAGGATCGTGGCGCAGATCTCGGAGGTGTGGATGTCGCTCACCGGGATCTTCAACTCGCACCTCATCATGGCCGCGGCGGTGGCGCGCTTCGGCACCGAGGCGCAGAAGAAGGAGTTCCTGCCGAAGTTCGCCAGCGGGGAGATTCGCGGCGGGCTCGCGCTGACCGAGCCCGACTGCGGCACCGACCTGCAGGCGATCCGCACCCGCGCGCTGCGCGACGGCGAGCACTACGTCATCAACGGCACCAAGACCTGGATTTCGAACGGCATCAAGGGCTCCTGCTTTGCGCTGCTGGTGAAGACCGACCCGGCCGCGCAGCCGCGCCACAAGGGCATGAGCCTGTTCCTGGCCGAGAAGGGCAAGGGCTTCCGCGTCTCGAAGAAGCTGGAGAAGCTCGGCTACAAGGGCATCGACTCGGCCGAGCTGATCTTCGAGGACTACCGCGTGCCGGCGGACCGGCTGATCGGCGGCGAGGAAGGCAGGGGCTTCCAGCACGCCGTCGGCGGGCTTGAGCTCGGGCGCATCAACGTCGCCGCGCGCGGGGTCGGGGTGGCGAACGCGGCGCTCAAGGATGCGCTCGCCTACTCGCAGGTGAGAAAGACCTTCGGCAAGCCGATCTGCGAGCACCAGGCGATCCAGTTGAAGCTGGGCGAGATGGCCACCCGCTGCGAGGCGGCGCGGCTGCTGGTCGAGAGCGCGGCGCGCGCCTACGACGCCGGCGAACGCTGCGACATGGAGGCCGGCATGGCGAAGTACTTCGCCTCCGAGGCGGCGCTCGAGAACTCGATCGAGGCGCTGCGCATCCACGGCGGCTACGGCTACTCGACCGAGTTCAACGTCGAGCGCTACTACCGCGACGCGCCGCTGATGTGCATCGGCGAGGGCACCAACGAGATGCAGCGCATCATCATCGCCAGGCAGCTGATCGCGCGGAACCCGGCCTGATGCCGCCGCTGGCCGGGCTGCGCATCCTGGCGGTCGAGGTCTACGGCGCCGGGCCGTTCGGCACGGCGCACCTGGCGGACCTTGGCGCCGAGGTCATCAAGATCGAGCAGCGCGAAGGCGGCGACGTCTCGCGCGCGGTCGGCCCGTATTTCCTCGGCGAAGACGACAGTCACTTCTTCCAGTCGCTCAACCGCAACAAGAAGTCGCTTACCCTGGATCTCAAGCAACCGCGCGGGCAGGAAGTGCTGCAGCGCCTCGCGGCGACCGCGGACGGCCTGATGGGCAACCTGCGCGGTGATCAGCCGGAAAAACTTGGCATAGATTACGATTCACTCAAGAAAGCGAACCAACGAATCGTCTGCGCGCACCTGTCGGCCTACGGCCGCGACGGCGCGCGCAAGGGCTGGCCCGGCTACGACTACCTGATGCAGGGCGAGGCGGGCTACCTGTCGCTTACCGGCGAGCCCGACGGGCCGCCGGCGCGCATGGGCCTGTCGATGGTCGACTATTCGACCGGCACCACCTGCGCGCTGGCGCTTCTCGCCGGGATCCTGGAAGCGCGCCGCACCGGGCGGGGCAGGGACCTCGACGTATCCCTTTACGATGTCGCGATGCACCAGCTCAACTATCCCGCGGCCTGGTACCTGAACGAGGGCCTCGCCACCGCGCGCGCGCCGCGCTCGGCGCACCCGTTCATCGCGCCGTCGCAGCTGTACCGCAGCGCCGACGGCTGGATTTTCGTCATGGCGCAGACGCAGCGGTTCTGGGAATTGCTGTGCGACGCCCTCGGGCGCGCGGATCTGAAGGCAAGATATCCAAGCTTCGAGGCGCGCCGCGAGCATCGCGATGAGTTGACCGTGGTTCTGGACGAAATCTTCGCTGGTCGAAAAACCGTGGACTGGTTGAAAACCCTCTCCGGTGTCATTCCGTGCGGTCCGGTGTACGACTTGCCGCAGGCGCTCGAGAATCCCTACTTTCTCGAGCGCGGCGGGGTGCAGGTGTTCGACCACCCGGACAAGCCGGGCTTCAAGCTGGTGGCGAGCCCGTTCCGGCTCGGCGAGCCGCTGCCCGCGCGGCCGGCGCCGAAGCTGGGACAGGATACGGAGCAACTGCTCAAGGAGCTGGGTTACGGATCAGAGCAAATCTCGGAAATGAAAAACGGGAAGATCATCTAAGCCGTGAAGCTCGAAGGCATCCGCGAGATCGACCTGTCGCTGTTCCTGCCCGGGCCGCTGATGACCCAGTTCATGGCCGACCACGGCGCCGAGGTGGTGAAGCTCGAGTCGATCGAAGGCGGCGAGCCGAACCGCGAGATCGGCCCCAAGCGCGACGGCGTGAGCGTTTATTTCGCCAACACCCATCGCGGCAAGCAGAGCCTCGCGCTCAACCTCAAGGACCCGGCCGGGGTCGAGATGCTGCTGCGCCTGGCGGAGAAATCCGACGTCCTGGTGGAGGCCTTCCGCCCCGGCGTCGCCGAGCGGCTCGGCATCGGCTACGCGCAAGTAGCGCGGCGCGCGCCCGGAATCGTGTACGCTTCGATCGCCGCCTTCGGTCAGACGGGGCCGTATCGGGATCTCGCCGCGCACGACCTCGCCACCGAGGCCATGACCGGCGTGCTGTCGCTTAACCGCGGCGGCGACGGCAAGCCGGCCATGCCGGCGCTGGCGAACGCCGACATGCTGGCCTCGATGATGACGCTCTCGGGGGTGCTGATGGCGCTACTGCGCCGCAAGGAGACCGGGCGCGGCGACTATCTCGACATGGCGATGGCCGACTGCCTGCTCGCCTGTCTGCCGAACAACATGGGCAGCGCCATGACCGAGCGGCGCCAGCCGGACCTGAAGTCCGAACGCGCGCTTGGCGGCAACGCGCTGTACCATATCTACGAGACGAAGGACGGCGACCACGTGGTGCTCGCGGGCCAGGAGCTCAAGTTCGCCAGGAACCTGCTCGAGCCGCTCGGGCGCGCCGACCTGGTCGCGCTGTGCAAGCTCCCGCCGGGCCCGGGACAGGATCCCGTCAGAGGGTTTCTGAAGGAAGTGTTTCTCACCAAGACGAAAGCCGAGTGGATCGAGTGGTTCCGCGGCCGCGACGTCGCTTTCGCACCGCTGCGCACGCTGCCCGAGGCGCTCGAGGACGAGCACTTCAAGGCGCGCGGCATGGTGCTCGAGGACGCGCGCGGCTGGGACCACCTCGGCGTGCCGATCGCGTTCCGCGACGAGCCCGCGCGCCCGGGCTTCGATCCGCCGGCCCATGGCGCGCACACGGCGCACATCCTGCGCGGCCTCGGCTACAGCGAAACCGAGATCGCGCAGTTTGCGGCGCGCGGCGTGATCAAGCTCGCTTGAGCGATCGCCTGGTCATCTTCAATCCTGCCGCGGGGCGCGGCCGCGCACGGCGCCGGTGGCCGCAGGTCGCCGCGGCGCTCGCTGCGGCCGGAATCGATTTCGACCTGGCCGAGACACACGCCCCGCTCGAGGCGGTGCACCTGGCCGAAGGCGCCCCGGGCCGCTACGGGGCGGTAATCGCGGTCGGCGGCGACGGCACGGTGCACGAGGTGGTCAACGGCCTGATGCGCGTGCCCGCGGCGAAGCGCCCGGCGCTCGGCGTCGTTCCGCTGGGCAGCGGCGACGACTACGCCAAGATGCTGCCGCCGATCTCGCCCGGCGCGCCGCGGCCGAACTGGCGCGCCGCGCTGGGCGCGATCGCGCTCGGGCGAACGCGCGCGCACGACGTCGGCGTGCTCCGGGACGGCGAGGGCGGCGAGCGCTGGTTCGCCAACGGCATGGACGTCGGCTTCGGTGCGCACGTGGCGCGCAACATCGCGCAGGTGCCGCGCTGGCTCACGGGCCTGGGCGCTTACCTGGCCGCGATCGCGCAGACCATGGTGCGCTATCCGATGCTCGAGCTGCGGCTGCAGTTCGACCACGGCGCGCCGTTCGCGCACCGCTCGACCATCGCCGCAGTCATGAACGGGCGCTGCTTCGGCGGCAGCTTCTGGGCCTGCCCCGAAGCCCGCGCCGACGACGGCCTGCTCGACGTGCTGCTGGCGGACGTGGTGAGCCGGGCGCAAATCCTGCGCCTGGTGCCGAAGCTGATGCGCGGCACGCACGTCACCGAGCCTGTTCTGCGCATGTTGCGCGCGCGACGGCTGGTGATCGAGTCGGACCAGCCGCTGGTGATCGAGGCCGACGGCGAGCTGCCGCCGATGCGCTCGCGGCGGCTTGAGATCGAGGTGGTGCCGCGGGCCCTGCGCGTGATGGGCTAGAACGCACATGCTATTATCGCGCGCCCATGTTGATCCAGATTCCCAACGTGCTGACCAAGGACGAGGTCGAGTACGCGCTGCGCGAGCTGAAGCAGGGCGCGTACGAGGACGGCAAGGTCAGTGCCGGAGAGATCGCGGGCCAGGTCAAGCAGAACCTGCAGCTCAAGCGCGACGCCGAGGCGATGAAGAAATGCGCGCCGATGCTGCTCGCGGCGCTCAAGCGCAACGCCGAATTTCAGGCGGCGGCGCTGCCGCTCAAGATCCGCGACCCGCTGCTCAACCGCTACGATGTCGGCATGACCTACGGCCTGCACGTGGACAACGCGCTGATGGGCGAGCCGGCGACGATCCGCACCGACGTCTCGGGCACGCTGTTCCTCAGCTCGCCGCAGGACTACGACGGCGGCGAGCTGGTGATCCAGGAAATCAGTGCCCAGCGCCGCGTCAAGCTGCCCGCGGGCTGCATGGTGCTGTACGCCTCGACCAACTCGCACCGGGTCGAGCCGGTGACGCGCGGCACGCGCCTGGCGGGGATCTTCTGGATCCAGAGCATGGTGCGCGACGAGACGAAGCGCGACATCCTGTTCGACCTGAACCAGATCATGGACTCGGTGGACAAGAAGATCGACCCCGCCGAGAAGATGGCGCTCGCGTCCATCTACCACAACCTGCTGCGGCAGTGGGCCGAGACCTGAACGCGGGAATCTAGAACGAGCGCGGCAGGCCGAGCACGTGCTCGGCGACGTAGGACAGGATCAGGTTGGTCGAGATCGGGGCGACGAGATAGAGCCGCGTCTCGCGGAACTTGCGCTCGACGTCGTACTCGGCGGCGAATCCGAAGCCGCCGTGGGTCTGCAGGCAGACATTGGCCGCCTCCCAGGAAGCCTTGGCACACAGGTGCTTGGCCATGTTGGCTTCCGCGCCGCAGTGCTTCTTGGCGTCGAACAGGGCGGCGGCCTTGTAGCGCATCAGGTTGGCGGCCTCGATCTCCATGTAGGCCTCGGCGATCGGGAACTGAACGCCCTGGTTCTGGCCGATCGGGCGGCCGAACACCACCCGGTCCTTGGCGTAGGCGGTGGCGCGCTCGACGAACCAGTAGCCGTCGCCGATGCACTCAGCGGCGATCAGGATGCGCTCGGCGTTCAGCCCGTCGAGGATGTACCTGAAGCCCTTGCCTTCCTCGCCGACCAGGTTCTCGGCCGGGACCTCGAGGTTGTCGAAGAACACCTCGTTGGTTTCGTGGTTCACCATGTTGCGGATCGGGCGCATGCTCATGCCCTTGTCGAGCGCGTCGCGCTTGTCGACGATGAACACCGACATGCCGTCGGATTTCTTCTTCACCTCGGAAAGCGGCGTGGTGCGCGCGAGCAGCAGCATCAGCTCCGAGTGCTGCAGGCGCGAGGTCCAGACCTTCTGCCCGTTGATCACGTAGCGGTCGCCTTTCTTCACCGCCACGGTCTTGATGCTGGTGGTGTCGGTGCCGGCGGTGGGCTCCGTCACGCCCATCGCCTGCAGCCGCAGCTCGCCGCTGGCGATCTTCGGCAGATACTTCTTCTTCTGCGCGGGCGATCCGTTTCGCAGCAGCGTGTTCATGTTGTACATCTGGCCGTGGCAGCAGCCGGGGTTGCCGCCCGAGCGCGAGATCGCCTCCATGATCACCGTCGCCTCGGTGAGCGACAGGCCCGAGCCGCCGAATTCCTCGGGAATCAGGGCCGACATCCAGCCCGCCTTGGTCAGCGCATCGACGAAGGCCTCCGGGTAGGCGCGCGCCTCGTCGACTTTCTGCCAGTAGGCCGAGTCGAACTGGTTGCACAATGCGCGCACCGCGTCGCGCAGGTCGGTGTGGCTTTCCTGTCCCAGGTTCATGGCTCGATTCTATACATACCCCGGTCCTTCAATGGCGGGGTGCCCGGCGATGAAATCCTCGTTCACTTCCAACCCCAGCCCCGGTGCCTCGAGCGGCCAGACCCGGCCGTCCTTGTCGATCTCGCCCGGGTTGGCGACCAGTTCGTCGCGGAACTTGTTCGCGCGCGAGACGTCGCCCTCGAAGTAGCCGCCGTTGTCGATCGCGGCCAGGAAATGGATCGTCGCGGCGTGGTTCAGCCCGGTCATCGAGCTGTGCGGGTGGATCGGCAGCTTGTACGCGGAGGCCATGGCGGCGATCCTCAGCGCCTCGGTGATGCCGCCGCACTTCGACAGGTCGGGCTGCAGAATCGTGATCGCACCGTCCTCGATCACGCGGTTGAATTCGAACCGGGTGTAGTGGTTCTCGCCCGCGGCGAGCGGGGTGCGGCCGAAGGTCTTCGCTTCGCGGTAACTCCTGTAGTTCCTGTAGTCGTGCGCGGGGAAGGGCTCCTCGAGCCAGCCGATGGCGAGCTCGTCCATCGCCGGCATCACCCGCCGCACGTCCTCGACCGAGTAGCCGATATTGGCGTCGGTGAGGATCTCGAGCGACGGCCCGAAGGCCTCGCGCATCGCGCGCATGCGCCCGATGTCGCGCGCCGGCGAATCGCCCACGCGCAGCTTCACCGCCTTGTAGCCCTTCTCCAGGCTGGTACGCGCTTCCTCGACCAGCTCGTCGGGCGGCTGGTAGCCGAGCGACACGCCGCCGGCGTAGGCGGGAACGCCCTTGCGCGCGCCGCCGAGCAGGCGGTAGAGCGGCACGCCCGCGGCCTTGGCGCGGATGTCCCACAGCGCCATGTCGATGCCGCTGAGCGCAAGGCACGCGCCCGCGCCCATGCCGTGGCTCGCAAGCTGGAAACGGTACATGCGCTGCCTGTCATCTTTCGGCATAAAGGAGCCAGCGGATTTCCGGCATGTAGGAGCCAGCGCGTTTTCGGCGTAATGGAGCCAGCCGGTTTTCGGCATATAGGAGCCAGTTGAAGGGAAGCAAGGGCATCTCGGTTTAGAGCGGCACCGCTACCCTTTGGGCCTTTTGCCCGAGGGAGAGCGCGGTGAGCCGCAGGAGAATCGAGATGTTTCAGTACCGTCAGGTCCTGGCGCGGCTGCGCCAGGGCGACACCGAGCGCGAGATCGCGCGCGCCGGTCTCATGGGCCGGCCCAAGGTGAAGGAGTTGTTCGCGCTCGCCCAGCGCGAGGGCTGGCTT
>DAHVFK010000510.1 GCA_027317055.1 Betaproteobacteria bacterium
GGCTGCAACGTGTGGAATTATCGCGACATCTGAAAGGCGCGTTCGCAATTTCTCGAAGGCGCGGATTTTGCGTGTCATAGCGGTCGGAGGTTTAGGCGATGGAAAGAGCTCCTAACAATCGGCTTCAACAGCCAGCTGGCCTGAAGGCTCAACCCGGCACAGTTCTCGGTAAGCGCTATTTCTGTGTAGCCGCCGGTGCAGAACTGACCCGGGGTCGCCGATTGAAAACCGACCCACCCCAGCGTGGGGCGCTCCGCGGCGGAGGGCCTCATGCTGGTGGCGGAGAAAGCGGTGGAGATCCGGGTCTTGAGCAGGCAGGGCAAGAGCATTCGCGACATCGCGCGAATGCTGAAGGTGTCCCGCAACACGGTGCGGCGCTACGTACGGGGTGAGGGACTGCCGCGGTACGAGCGTGAGGCACGGCCGAGCAAGCTCGATGACTACAAGCAGTACATCGCTGAACGGGTAAGGGCCGCCGCGCCGCAATGGATTCCGGCGACGGCGCCGCCGCGCGAACTGAGGGCGCTCGGCTAGGCGGCCGGCGTGAGCATCCTGAAGGACCACCTCGCGACGTTGAAGCCGGTGGCCAGGCCGTCGCCGCTGATCCGGTTCGAGACCGAACCGGGGCGCCAGATGCGGGCCGACTTCGCGACCCTTCGGCGCGGCAAGGATCGGCTGGCGGCGTTCATCGCGACGCTGGGCTGGAGCCGGGCGACCTTCGTCGAGTTCGTCACCGACGAGCGGATGGCGACGCTGCTCGGCTGCCACGAGCGCGCGTTCCACTACTTCGGCGCAGTGCCGCGCGAGGTGCTCTACGACAACATGCGGACGGTGGTGACCGAGCGGGATCGCTACGGGCCGGGGCGGCATCGCTACAACCGCACCTTCCTCGACTTCGCGCATCATCACGGCTTGGTGCCGCGGCTATGCCAACCCTATCGGCCCTGGACCAAGGGCAAGGTCGAACGCTTCATCCGTTACCTGCGCGCGAGCTTCTACGTGCCGCTGGCGAGCCAGCTCAGCCCTGAGGGACTCAAGGTCGATCGCGAAACCGCCAATGCACGGGTCGGCACTTGGCTGCGCGAGGTCGCCAACGCTCGCGTGCACGCGACCACCGGGGATATCCCTTTGGTGCGGCTCGAACATGAGCGCGAGCGCCTGCAAGCGATCCCCGCGTCGTGGCCGGGAACGCTCCAGCCCGCTGCTCCGCAGCGTCCGGCGCCGCTGCCGCGCGGCTATCAGCATCCGCTGCGGGTCGATGAAGAACTGAGCACCGCGGTGGAGGCTGGATGAGCGTACAGCACGAACGATTGATCGAGCTGTGTAACGAGTTGCGGCTCGGTGGGATCGCCGCGCAGTATCCGGCGCTGGCCCAGACCGCGGCCGAAAAGCGCACCTCGTTGACCGACTTCCTGGAGGAGTTACTGATCGCCGAGCGCGAATCGCGCCGGGCGCGGGCGCGCGAAATGTTCGCGCGGGTGGCTGGCTTCCCCGCGATCAAGACGCTTGACCAGTACGACTTCGGCTTCGCCACTGGCGCGCCGCGCAAGCAGATCATGGAACTGGCCAGCCTCGCCTTCGTCGAGCGCGCCGAGAACGTGGTCTTCCTCGGACCGTCGGGCGTGGGCAAGACTCACCTCGCGATCGCACTCGGCTGCCTCGCCACCCAGAAGGGTTACAAGACCCGCTTCTTTAGTGCGGCCGATCTGGTGCTGCTGCTGGAAGCCGCGCAGCGCCAGGGCCGCTATCGCGAGGTCATGCATCGTGCGGTCAACGCCTACAAGCTGTTGATCGTCGACGAGATCGGCTATCTGCCGCTGAATCGCGAGCAGGCCAATCTGTTCTTCCAGATCGTCGAACGTCGCTATGAACGCGGCGCGATGATTCTCACCTCGAACCTCACCTTCGGTAGTTGGGACAGCGCTTTCGCCGGCGACAGCGTGCTGACCGCAGCGATGCTCGATCGCATTCCGCACCACTCGACTATCGTCAGCATCAATGGGGATAGCTTCAGACTCAAGGATAAGCGCAAGGCCGGGCTGCTGGCCGTTCCGCTCAAAGCCAGTAAGCATTAGACGGAACGGCGAGGGGGAAATCCCCCGCGCACTCCCCCTGCTCAGACTGCTCCAGATGGGTCAGTTTTACTTCGGCGATCCGAGCGTAGGCGGGTCAACATTCAACCGGCGTTGACATGGCCACTGCTCGATCTTGCCGCGCGCGTCGTCGAGTGATGTGAAGACATGTTGGTTGAGACACTCCTCGCGCAGCCGGCTGTTGAAGCTCTCGATGAAGGCGTTTTGGATCGGCTTGCCCGGTTCGATGAACCGCAGCCGCACGTGGTGGTCGTAGGCCCATTGGTCGAGCACGCGACTGGTGAACTCCGGGCCGCTGTCGGATTGAAGCACCGCCGACAGTCCGCAGCCGCCCGCCAAGTGGTTCAACACTCTGGTTACCCGTTGGCCGGTCAGCGAAGCGTCGACCTCGATGGCCAAGCTCTCCCGGCTCCATTCATCGATTACCGTCGGGGCGCGGAACCGTCTACCGCTCATCAGGCTGTCGTGAACAAAATCGAGCGCCCAGGCTTGATTCACCGCCGCTGGCGCGCG
>DAHVFK010000511.1 GCA_027317055.1 Betaproteobacteria bacterium
TCGCAACAGACTGTCTGTCGGAAGGCATTAACCTTCAATCGCTATTCGACTCGGTGATCCATTACGACCTCTCATGGAACCCAACTCGCCACCAACAACGTGAAGGCCGCGTTGACCGTTTCGGCCAGCGATCACGACTCGTCCGGTCGATTCTCCTTTACTCGCCGGATAGCGCAATCGATGGTGCGGTCCTCGAAGTCATCATTCGAAAGGCTGAGCGCATCCGTAAAGCCACAGGTGTCACAGTGCCGTTGCCGGAGGATCGCGACGCGGTCACTGGTGCGCTGATGAACGCCGTATTGCTTCGAAAAGGCCGCCAGCAGCTCGCATTCGATTTTAGCCTTCATGAAGATGCACTCGCAGCTGAAACACGCTGGCGCGATGCAGAAGAAGGTGAGCGCCGTTCCCGCGCTCGGTTCGCTCAAAACGTGCTCAAGCCCGAAGAGGTCGCGCCCGAATGGCAACGTTGGCGCACTTTGCTCGGCGGTCCGGATCAGGTCCGACGCTTTGTAGAAAGAGCGATGAGCCGTTTGGACGCTCCGTTGCAACCGGTGAATCCCAACTTGCTGAGGGCCCATCTGGGGGCCCTTCCGATCGCCGTCAAGGAGCGTTTGGAGGCGAGAGGCTTCGAAGGCTCGATCGCCCTTTCATTCGATGAGCCAGCGGCCGCAGGTGCCGAAATCGTGACACGCAGCCATCCGATTCCTGCGACCCTAGCGGAATCGCTCCTTGAGAGCGCCCTTGACCCGGGATCGGCACCCATATCGCCGCTGGGACGTGCCGGTGCGTGGCCGACCGCAGCCGTTAAATCGGTGACCACGGTTTTTCTCTTAAGGCTGCGTTACAAGCTGACGGTACGTGGCCGTCGCGAACGTCTGCTGCTCGTGGAAGAGGCCGGTGCAGCAGCATTCGAGGCTACGCGCAATGAGGCGATCGCTACCGGCGGGACAGCGCAAGCGCTGTTGGATCACCCGGCGACGGGTGATCTAGCGGCTATCGCGCGCCAGCGAATGCTAGCTCAAGCCCGCGACCGCGCTGCACTTATCCTCGGTAACGCGATCGCAGATTATGCGCGCCGTCGCGCCGCCGAACTCGCACAAGATCATGCGCGTGTGCGGGCAGCAGGGGCAGGCGTGCCGCGTGTCAGCGTCGAACCAGTTCTCCCGCCTGACGTTATTGGCCTCTATGTTCTTTTGCCCGCAAGCGCCTGAATCATGCTCCGTTCCACGCGCACCACTCTCACGCTCGCAGCCGATGCGATCACCATCGAGGGCGCTCTGATTCCGCCCGCGATGTTGGCGCGAGTGGCGGCCCAACAGGCCGACGGCCAGACTGAAGAAGACTATCGAGTTCCGAAGGGCTTGACCCTGCGGGACGAAATCGCCCGCTACTTTCGTATCGGCCAGGCCCTCTTCACAGATCTCCACGCTAGCCCGCTTCTGTCAGCGGGGAAAACGGTCGCTTTCGTCGAGGCGCTCTTACGAGAGGTATTAGGCTTCGCCGACCTGGTACGGGTCAGCACTCCCACTTTGGACGGCCAACTGTTTGCCCCGACACTTGAGGGGCTGGGCGGACGCGCACCAATCGTGGTTGTGCCGCCGAACGACGAACTCGACCATCCGAGCGAACACCTCACATCTGACCACCGACGCCGCTCGGCAGCATCCGCTCTTCAGGATTGGCTTAATGCCAACGAAAAAGCGCTTTGGGGCATATGCTGCAATGGCGATCGGCTCAGACTTGTTCGCGACAATGCCAGTCTGACTCGACCTTCCTACATCGAGGCAGACATACGCTATATTTTCGAAACTGAAACCTTTGCGGACTTTACAACCCTTTGGCTCTTGGTGCATTCGAGCCGTTTCGGAGTGCCGGGCGCAATTCCCTCCGACTCCTACCTTGAACACTGGCGAGAAGCCGGCCAGCGCGAAGGCGTTGCCGCGCGTGATCGGTTGCGTGATGGCGTCGAAGCGGCGCTTTTGGCACTCGGCACAGGCTTCCTCGGCCATGAAAAAAACGGCGAACTGCGTGAGCGGATTCGATCCGGCGTGCTGCCACTTCCGGAGCTTTTCGGTCAGCTCCTGCGCCTAGTGTATCGGCTAATATTCTTGCTCACGGCGGAGGACCGGGGATTACTCCATGCGCCTGGCGCGACGGCCGAGGCGCGGAAGCTTTATGCCGAAGGTTATTCGGTTGGCCAACTCCGTGATCGCGCGGTCCGTCGCGCTGCCTGGGATCGGCATCACGACCGATGGGAAGGACTGCTCATTGGCTTTGCAGCACTATCTCGGGGTGAACCGCGGCTCGGTCTCCCAGCGTTGGACGGCCTTTTTGCAGGAGGCACGATTCCCGATCTCGAGACCGCGCGGCTTTCGAATCGCGCGATCATGGAAGCCATCTATCGCCTCGCGTGGCTGCGCGAAAAGTCAGGCCTGATCCAGGTCAATTGGCGCGATATGGAAACCGAGGAACTGGGTTCGGTTTATGAGAGCCTTCTCGAGTTGACTCCCCGCCTCGCCGACGATGGTCGTGCCATGATCTTTGCCGCGGGTGAAGAAGCGAAGGGGCACGTGCGCAAGACAACCGGCAGCTACTACAC
>DAHVFK010000512.1 GCA_027317055.1 Betaproteobacteria bacterium
GCGCAGCTTCGGCGAGGCCTTCGTCAAGTCTCAGCTCGCCGCGGGCGTCAAGCTGCCCACCGGCGGGCGAGCGTTCATCAGCGTGCGCGACGGCGACAAGGCCGCCGCGGCGCAGGTCGCGCGCGACCTCGCGGCGCTTGGCTTCACCCTCCTCGCGACGCGCGGTACCGCCAGCGCGATCGCGGCCCTGGGCGTGGCGGTGAGCACGGTGAACAAGGTCGCCGAAGGGCGGCCGCACATCGTCGACATGATCAAGAACGGCGAGGTGAGCTTCATCGTCAACACGGTCGAGGACACGCGCACCGCGATCTCGGACTCGCGCTCGATCCGCACCACGGCGCTGGCGCAGCGCGTCACGTACTACACCACCCTCGCGGGCGCCAAGGCCGCGTGCGCGGGCATGAGGCACCTGGCCCAGTTCGAGCCCTACCGGCTGCAGGACCTGCACGCCCAGCTTACAGTGGCCGCCAAGGTCGCGTAACATCGGGCCATGGCCAAGACACCGATCACCAAGCGCGGCGCCGAGCTGCTGCGCGCCGAGCTGCAACGCCTGAAGACCGTCGAGCGACCGAACGTGATCACCGCGATCGCGGAGGCGCGCGCGCACGGCGACCTGTCGGAGAACGCCGAATACGACGCCGCGCGCGAGCGCCAGGCCTTCGTCGAGGGGCGCCTCGCCGAGATCGAGGCCAAGCTCGGAAACGCGCAGATCATCGACCCCAAGCTGCTCGACGCCGAGGGGCGCTGCGTGTTCGGTGCGACCGTCGACCTGGAAGAGGTGGGCGGCGAAGCCGTGACCTACCAGATCGTGGGCGAGGACGAGGCCGAGATCAAGGAAGGCCGCATTTCGATCAGCTCGCCGATCGCGCGCGCGCTGATCGGCAAGGACGCCGGCGACGTGGTCGAGGTGCGCACCCCGGGCGGCGTCAAGCGCTACGAGATCATCGACGTCCGCTACGTATAGGGCCGTGCGCCGGGTCAGGACCGGTGGCCAAATCCAGTAAAGCCTGGCTCCAGCGCCACGTCACCGATGCCTACGTGCGCCAGGCCAGGGCCGCGGGCTACCGCTCGCGTGCAGCCTACAAGCTGCTGGAAATCGACCAGAAGGACAAGCTCCTCAAGCCGGGAATGCGGGTGCTCGACCTGGGCGCGGCGCCGGGCGGCTGGTCGCAGGTCGCGGGGCGCAGGGCCGGGCCGCGCGGGCGCGTGGTGGCGATTGATCTGCTCGAAATCGCCCCCATTTCGCAAGTTAAGGTGCTCAGAGGCGACCTGCGCGAGCCGCACGCACGCGCGGCGGCGAGCGAGGCGCTGGGCGGGGCTGCGGACCTGGTTTTGTCCGACCTGTCACCCAACCTGTCGGGGATTCCCGGGGTGGACCAGGCGCGCGCGGCCGAATTGGCGCAGCTGGCGCTGGAACTGGCTGGCGAAGTGCTGAAACCATCCGGCGCGCTGCTGGTCAAGGTATTTCAGGGCGAGGCTTTCGATGAGGTGCTCGCCCGGGCGAGGCGGGCGTTTCAAACGGTGGTGGTGCGCAAGCCCGGTGCGTCGCGCGGCGAGTCGCGCGAGACTTATTTGTTGGCGCGCGGCCCGAAGCCGCGCTGAGGCGGGGGGATGTCCCCTTTTTGCAATGCGGAATAGGCGCTAGAATGATCGATCGACGGGCGCCGCGGCGTTAAGGAGTAAGTCTTTGAACAACATGCTTAAGAACCTGGTCATCTGGCTCGTCATCGGGCTGGTGCTGATGACCGTGTTCAATCAGTTCAACACCCGCCATGTGGCCCAGTCGCCGATGGAGTATTCCCAGTTCCTGGACGAGGTGAAGTCGGGCCAGATCGCCAAGGTAACGATCGAAGGGCGCCAGCTCAAGGCGACCACGACCGACGGCAAGCGCGTCGTCAGCTACTCGCCGGGCGACATCTGGCTGGTTTCGGACCTGCTCAAGTACGGGGTCAAGATCGAGGCCAAGCCGGAAGAGGAGCCTTCGCTCCTGATGAACATCTTCGTGTCCTGGTTCCCGATGCTGCTCCTGATCGGGGTCTGGATCTTCTTCATGCGCCAGATGCAGGGCGGCGGGCGGGGCGGGGCGTTTTCGTTCGGCAAGTCGCGCGCGCGCATGCTAGACGAGTCGACCAACACGGTCACGTTCGCCGACGTTGCCGGCTGCGAAGAGGCAAAAGAGGACGTCTCCGAGCTGGTCGATTTCCTGCGCGACCCGACCAAGTTCCAGAAACTGGGCGGTCGCATCCCGCGCGGCGTGCTGATGGTCGGCTCGCCCGGGACCGGCAAGACGCTGCTCGCGCGCGCGATCGCGGGCGAGGCCAAGGTGCCGTTCTTCTCGATCTCGGGCTCCGACTTCGTCGAGATGTTCGTCGGCGTCGGCGCGGCTCGCGTGCGCGACATGTTCGAGCAGGCAAAAAAGCACGCGCCCTGCATCGTGTTCATCGACGAGATCGACGCGGTCGGGCGCCAGCGCGGCGCCGGCCTCGGCGGCGGCAACGACGAGCGCGAGCAGACGCTGAACCAGCTGCTGGTGGAGATGGACGGCTTCGAAGCCACCGTGGGCGTGATCGTGATCGCCGCGACCAACCGG
>DAHVFK010000513.1 GCA_027317055.1 Betaproteobacteria bacterium
GTCGAGGGCTGCTACATGAATCTGTTCAAGGGCGATATCGACCTGCCGCCGCTGTTCATCGAGCAGCTTGCGCACGTGATTTTGCGCAATCTGCTGGAGGCTTGCGACGACCCGCTGCGATTGCGCGCGGCGGAGCTGCTGTTCCGCGACCAGAAGGCGACGCTGCGCGACGGGCACGTGCTGGTCGCGGACCTGGAAATGATCGAGATGCATGCGGCCGGAACACGCTACGGCGGAATCGGCCGGCTCATCGTCGAAGCGCAGGGCGCGCTGGGCAAGGTCGATCTGGACATTCTCGACCGACACAACAGCGCAAGCTACTGGCAACGCGAGTCGCGCTTCGATACCGTGCTCAGCCTCGACTACGGTCACGCGGGCCTGGATGCGCTGTGCCGCGTGCTCGAGGCGTGGGTGGCGCACTTCTTCGGTGTGCGCGCAGCGATCAGGCCGCTCAGGAGCATCGAAGAGCGCAAGTGGGCCTGGCACATCGGGCTCGACGCGGAATCGACCGCCATCCTGAACGAATTGTGGAACGGCGGCGAAGTCGAGCAGGGAAGAATGCGCCGAATCCTCGCGCTCATGCGAATGGACTTCGAGGGCCCGGGAGACCTGCGGCCGGAACTTGCCGGGCGGCCGGTCTATCTCGCCTTGTCCTGCGACGAGAACGACGTCGTGCGCATGAAGCCGCAGAACCTGCTGGTCAATCTTCCACTCGCCCATTCGTGAAACCCGCCTACTGGGACAAGGCCAAGCGCGAGCTGTCGCGCAGCGACCCGGTGCTGGGTGCGATCATCCGGCGCTACCCGCGCATCCACCTCGTGCCGCGGGGAGACCCTTTCCATACGCTCGCGCGCTCGATCGTGGGACAGCAGATCTCGGTCAAGGCGGCGCAGGCCGTCTGGAGCAGGATGCTCGACGCGCTGCCGGCGGTGACGCCGGAACACGCGCTCGCGGCGGGCGCGGACAAGCTCCTCGCCTGCGGGCTATCGCGGCGCAAGGTCGAGTACGTGGCCGACCTCGCCGCTCATTTCGTCTCGGGGCGCATGCTGCCGGCGCGATGGCAGACGATGAGCGACGAGGACGTCATTGCCGAGCTGATGCAGGTAAGAGGCATCGGACGCTGGACGGCCGAGATGCTGCTCATTTTCAGCCTGCTGCGGCCCGACGTGCTGCCGGTCGACGACCTCGGGTTGCAGCGCGGGGTGAGCCTCGGCTACCGTAACGGCCGCAAGGTCGGCGAATCAGGCATACGCCGCATCGCGCGGACCTGGGCCCCGTGGCGATCCGTCGCCACCTGGTACCTGTGGCGCTCTCTCGATCCTGTGCCGGTCGAGTACTAGCCCCCGTGCTTGGGCGTAGAATGCCGCAGCGATGAAGACCACCTTCCTCGATTTCGAGCAGCCGATCGCCGAGCTCGAGCAGCGCATCGAAGAGCTGCGCTTCGTGCAGGACGACTCCGCGGTCGACATTTCCGAGGAGATCGGGCGGCTGACGAAGAAGAGCCAGTCGCTCACCAAGGAAATCTACGCCAAGCTCAACCCATGGCAGGTGGCCCAGGTGGCGCGTCACCCGCAACGGCCCTACACGCTCGACTACGTCGGCATGCTGTTTACCCAGTTCGAAGAGTTGCACGGCGATCGGTCGTTCGCGGAAGATGCATCGATCGTCTGCGGGTTGGCGCGTTTCGACGGCGAGCCGTGCGTGGTGATCGGGCATCAGAAGGGGCGCGACACGAAAGAGAAGATCGTGCGCAATTTCGGCATGCCGAAACCCGAAGGCTACCGCAAGGCCCTGCGCCTGATGCAATTGGCCGAAAAATTCCGTCTGCCGGTGTTCACCTTCGTCGACACTCCGGGGGCATATCCGGGCATCGACGCCGAAGAGCGTGGCCAGTCCGAAGCGATCGGCCGCAACCTGTACGCCATGGCTGGCCTGAAGACGCCGATCATCGTCACGGTGATCGGCGAGGGCGGCTCCGGGGGCGCCCTCGCCATTGCGGTCGGCGACGTGGTCCTGATGCTGCAGTACGCCACCTACTCGGTGATCTCGCCGGAGGGCTGCGCGTCCATTCTGTGGCGCAGCGCCGAGCGGGCGCCCGAAGCAGCCGATGCGCTGGGCATCACGGCAACCCGGCTGAAGACCCTCGGCCTGATCGACAAGATCGTAGCCGAGCCCCTCGGCGGCGCGCACCGCGACCCGCAGGCTACCGCGCAGGCTCTCAAGAAGGCGCTTGCCGAGGCGTTCAGGCAGGTCCAGGGGAAGAAGCCGAAAGAGCTCGTCGAGGAACGCCTCGAGCGTCTCATGGGCCATGGCAAGTACAAGGAAGTCGTCGAACGCTGAGCGTCCCGCCGGGCCGCTCGCGGCGGCGCAGCGCCTGCTGGGCGCGCTCGTCCTGCGCGACAAGACGATCGCAGTGGGTTTGTCCGGAGGCGTCGACTCGACGGTGCTGCTGCACGTTTTGCGCGCGCTCGGGCCCGCGCACGGCTACAAGCTGCGCGCAGTGCATGTTCATCACGGCATCAGTCCCAATGCGGACGACTGGGCGCGTTTCTGCCGCAAGCTTTGCAGGGACTGGCGGG
>DAHVFK010000514.1 GCA_027317055.1 Betaproteobacteria bacterium
GGACGAAGCGGTTGCCGAGTTGCAGGCCGCCGAGGGCGGCGACTACGAGCCGGGCGAGACGCTCGAGGAAGCCGAATCCGAGATCGGCGTCGCCGACTGGATCGACCCCGACACCGGCGAACCTGCAGAGGAATCAGTCCCCCGCATCGAGGACCACTGAGCTTTCGACGCCGCGGTTAGTGATCGCCGGTCACCAGGGCCGGCAGTTCCGACATGTGGCGTAGGATCCCGTGGGCTCCTGCAGCCAGCAGTCTCTCTTCAGCTTCACTTCCAGCATATCCATAGACGAGCATGCCTGCCGCGAGCGCGGCGGCGATCCCGCTTGCGCTGTCTTCGATGACGAGACACGCAGCGGCTGACACGTCGAGGTGACGGGCCGCAAAGAGAAAGAGATCTGGAAACGGCTTTCCCCGCGACACGTCGGCCGAACTGAACATTCGGCCCTCGAAGCGCGAAAGCAGGGAGGTTATGGTCAGTGTCTTGCGCATCTTCTCGTGCGGCCCGTTCGACGCGATGCAGTAGGGAACCCGGATACTGTCTAGTGCGCCCGCGATACCTTCGACGGGTTTGAGTTCAAGCTCCATCGCAGCGTAAGTCCGGGTTCGATACTCGGATACGAAATTCTGCGGCAACGGCGCCCCGAGCATGGCGACGATGAGATCGAGCGTGCGCGCGAACGTGTGGCCCGTGAAGCGGTGAGCGGCTTCTTCGGCGTCGATTCGAACGCCCAACTGATTGAGCATCTCGGTGAGGACGCGGATCGTGATCGGCTCGCTGTCGACAACGACTCCGTCACAATCCAGTATCAGCAATTCAACAGCGAGCGGACGTTCACGCCCTAGTGATTGAGGACGCACTTGTCGTAGAGCTCGGGAAACGCGCCTGACGGGTCGTACTTTTCCTTCAGTGCGCGATAGGTGTCGCCGCCGTAGATGCGCTCGAACTCCTCGCGCCCGTAGTAGCTGTCCGAGTAGAGTGACTTGATGCCGCCCAGCTCGCTCACTTTCGTCTCGATCAGGCGGTTGAAGTGCCCGGGCTCGTGGCCCTTGCGGGTGCGGATCACGTCCCAGAAGCCGAAGTTGACATAGGGCTCGCGCCGCATCGGGTAGAGCGCGAAGCGCCCTGCGTCCTCCTGCGGCAGGATCGGGCACAGCCAGGTCGGCCAGATGCCGATCTCGCGCGCGAAGAAGGCGAGGAATTCGGCCGCGCGCGACAGGGGCACGTCCACGTCCTGGATCACCGACTCGCCGTGCAGGCCCTGCAGGCGGTCGAGCCAGTGCGTGAGGCCCACGCGGGCGTTCCAGCGCATGATTCGGGTGTAGGTGCGCGAATTGAGGCGCGCGCGGCCGTACAGGCGGCGCACCAGCGGATTCTGCGCCAGCAGGTTCTTCGAGCACCAGAACCAGTCGGTGTCCCAGCGCCAGATGAAGTCGTGCGCCGAGAGGAAGTCCTCGCGCTTCTCGGCGATCGAGCGGTAGTAGATGTCGAGGTATCGGTAGTCGCTCGTGAACGGTGCCTGGTCCACGAAGCGCCCCAGCGTGAGGAACATCCGGTTGGGCGCGAACACCGTCCCGTCGACGAAATCGGCTTCGCCCGCGCGCAGAATCGCCTCCAGCGCCGCGAAGCAGTCTTCGCCGCGGCCGAAGGCGCGGTGCTCAAGCTGCACGTAGCGCTTCACCGGCGCGGTGCGCGCCGCGACGCGCAGCGCGTAGCCGAGCGTGCCGTAGGAGTTTGGCAAGGCGTAGAACAGGTCGGCGTGTTCGTTGTGCGGCGTGCACACCAGGATCCGGCCGTCGCCGGTCAGCACCTCGAGCTCGAGCACGGATTCGTGCACCAGCCCGTGGCGGTGCGAAGACGCCTCGATGCCGACGCCGGCCACCGCGCCGCCGAGGGTGATGGTCTTGAGCTGCGGCACCACCGCGGGCATAACGCCCTGCGGCAGGCAGGCTGCGACCAGCGTTTCGTAGCTCGCCATGCCTTCGGCTTCGATCACCCCGGCCGCGGGATCGACGCGCAGCACTTCGCGGAACTCGCGCACGTCGAGCCGGCGGCGCGCGGGTCCGGCGCGGTCGCGGAACAGGTTTGAGGTTTCCTTGCCGAGGGCGACCGGTCCGCCGCCCTCGCGCAGCCGCGTGGCGAGCCGCTCGCGCCGTGCGGCGTGGCGCTCGAGCGCGGCGCTCACGCGCGCTCGCGGTAGAGGTGGGCGCGCGACATCGGGTAATTGTCGGCGGGAATGTTGCCGCGGCTGAACACAATCTGGAACAGGTGCGTGTAGCCGGCGGGCGAGCGGAACATCTCGGCGCAGCCGTAGAGGTAGACGCGCCAGATGCGGCGGAAGCGCTCGTCGAACTTGTTCGGGTCGAGCGCACGGATCGCGTCCCAGTTGCGGTCGAAGCGCTCGGCCCAGGCGTCGAGCGTGAGCGCGTAGTGGCGGCGCAGGTTCTCGATGTCCACCACCTCGAGACCGGCCTGCTCCATCGCGACGATCACGTCGGCCAGGCTCGGGATCCAGCCCCCGGGAAAGACCTTGTCGCGGATGAAGAAATCGGTCTCGT
>DAHVFK010000515.1 GCA_027317055.1 Betaproteobacteria bacterium
GCTCGACCCAGCGCGGGCTGGCGGCCAGGTAGCCGAGCCGGATTCCAGCCAGCCCGAGCTTGGACACGGTGCGCATCACCACCAGATTCGGGAACTCGGCCAGGCGCGGCATGAAGCTCTTCTGCGCGAACACGTGGTAGGCCTCGTCGATCACCACCACCCCTTTGGCCACGCGCAGGATCGCGACCACGTCTTCCTCGCGGTAGAGAGCGCCGGTCGGGTTGTTCGGGTAGGCGATGAACACCAGTGCCGGGTCGTGCTGCTTCATCTGCGCGAGGAAGGCGTCGAGGTCGAGCGTGTAGTCGGCGCGCAGCGGCACCTCGACCTTCTTCATGCCGGACAGTACGGCGTCCGTGCCGTACATGACGAAGGTCGGCGCCGGGTACATCATCGCCGCGCCGGGGCGCGCCAGGGCGAAGGTCACCATCTGGATCAGGTCGTCCGAGCCGTTGCCGAGCAAGAGCTCGGCGCCCGCGGGCACCCGCATCGTGCGCGCCAGCAGCTCGCGCAGCCTGCGCCCGGAGGGCTCCGGGTAGCGGTTGAGATCGACCGCCGCCAGCACCTGCGCCAGCTCGCGCCGCATCTCCGCCGGCAGCGGGTAGGGGTTCTCCATCGCGTCGAGCTTCACCATGTTCCCGGCCTCGGGCACGTGGTAGGCCTCGAGCGCGAGGATCTCGGGCCGGACCAGCTCCTCGGGCGTCACTTGAACCTCGCCTCGGCGGAGCGCGCATGCGCGGTGAGGCCCTCGCCCTCGGCCAGCGTCGCGGCGACGCGCCCCAGCGTCGCAGCGCCCGCGCGCGAGACCTCGATCAGGCTCGAGCGCTTCTGGAAGTCGTATACCCCGAGCGGCGAGGAAAAGCGCGCCGTGCCGGCGGTGGGCAGGACGTGGTTCGGCCCGGCGCAGTAGTCGCCCACCGCCTCCGAGCTCCAGCGCCCGAGGAAGATCGCGCCGGCGTTGCGCAACTTGGGCAGCCAGGCTTCGGGCTCGGCGACCGAGAGCTCCAAGTGCTCGGGCGCAATGCGGTTGGCGAGCGCGCAGGCCTCCTCCAGGTCGCGCACCTGCACCAGTGCGCCGCGCGCCGAGAGCGAGGCCTCGATCACGGCGCGCCTGGGCATCGCCGGCAGCAGTGCCTCGATCGATTTCTGCACCGCGTCCAGGTATTCGGCGCTCGGCGAAAGCAGCAGCGCCTGCGCCACCTCGTCGTGCTCGGCCTGCGAGAACAAGTCGAGCGCGATCCAGTCCGGCGGCGTGGAGCCGTCCCCGATCACCAGGATCTCGGACGGCCCGGCGATCATGTCGATCCCGACCTGGCCGAACACCTGGCGCTTGGCCGCGGCGACGTAGGCGTTGCCCGGGCCGACGATCTTGTCCACCCGCGGCACGCTTTCGGTGCCATAGGCGAGCGCGGCGACCGCCTGCGCGCCGCCAAGCGCGAACACGCGGTCGACCCCGGCGAGCGCCGCCGCGGCGAGCACCAGCGAGTTGCGCTCGCCGCCCGGGGCCGGGCTCACCATCACCAGCTCGCCCACTCCCGCCACCTTGGCCGGAATCGCGTTCATCAGCACCGAGGACGGGTAGGCCGCCTTGCCGCCGGGCACGTACAGGCCGACGCGCTCGAGCGGCGTGATGCGCTGGCCGAGCATGGTGCCGTCGTCTTCCACATACTGCCAGGACTGCGCCAGCTGGCGCTCGTGGAAGCGGCGCACGCGCGCGGCGGCCTCGCGCAGCGCCTGCGCGCGCGCCGCGGGCAGGCCCGCCAGAGCGGCATCGCACTCCGCGCGCGGGACCTCCAGCGCTGCGACCGAACCCGCCTGGGCGCGGTCGAAGCGGCGCGTGTACTCGATCAGCGCGGCGTCGCCGCGCGCGCGCACGTCGGCGAGGATTGCGCGCACCGTCGACTCGACCGCGTCGTCCTGCGCCGCCTCGTAGCGGGTGAGCGCCGCCAGCGCGGCGTCGAAGCCGGCCTCGCCGCTGGAGAGCCGGCGCAGGTTCACCGCCGCCCCTCGGCCGCGCGCGCAAAGGCATCGACCAGCGGCTGCAGCTGGGCGCGCTTCATCTTCAGCGCGGCCTGGTTGACGACCAGCCGGGCCGAGACCGGCATGATCTCCTCGACCGTGACCAGGTTATTGGCGCGCAGCGTACTGCCGCTCGAGACCAGGTCGACGATCGCGTCCGCCAAGCCGACGATCGGCGCCAGCTCCATCGAGCCGTAGAGCTTGATCAGGTCGACGTGCACCCCCTTGGCGGCGAAGTGCTCGCGCGTGGTGCGCAGGTACTTGGTGGCGACGCGCAGCCGCGCGCCCTGGCGCACCGCGCCTTCGTAGTCGAAGCCCTTGCGCACCGCGACCATCATGCGGCAACGCGCGATGCCGAGATCCACCGGCTGGTACAGCCCCTCCCCGCCGTGCTCGACCAGCACGTCCTTGCCAGCGATGCCGAGGTCGGCGCCGCCGAACTGCACGTAGGTCGGGGTGTCCGAGGCGCGCACCACGATCAGGCGCACGCCGCGCCGGTTGGTGCCGATCACGAGCTTGCGCGAGGCGCCGGGAT
>DAHVFK010000516.1 GCA_027317055.1 Betaproteobacteria bacterium
CCGACCATCAGCACCCGGTGCGGCTCCATGTCCAGCTCCTGCATCAGTTCGAGCAGCATCGCCGGATTCGGCTTGGGGCTGGTCTCGTCCGCGCAGCGCGAGGCGCGAAAATGCACGCCGAGCCCGCTCGCTTCAAGCGCGCGATCGAGCCCGGCGCGGCTCTTTCCGGTTGCCACCGCGAGCACGTGCCCGCGCCGGGCGAGCTCGGACAGCAGTTGCGGCACCCCCTCGAACAGCGACATCGAGCTCTCACGCGCCAGGAAATGGCGCCGATACAGCCCGGCAAATTCAACATAGCGCTCGCGCGGCAAGTCCGGGACCGCATGCCGCAGCGAGTCCTGCAGCCCGAGCCCGATCACGTGGCTGGCGCGCTCGCGATCGGGTACCGGCAGCCCCATTTCGCAGCTAGCCGCCTGGATGCACTCCGCAATCGTAGCGGCCGAGTCGATCAGGGTGCCGTCCCAGTCGAACACGAGCAGTGCGTAGCGCGGCTCAGCCACCGCCATGGCCCGTGAACCTCTGCTTGACGAATTCGCGCATGTCCGGCGGCAAGGGTGCTTCCAGCCGCAGGACGACATCGCTCGCGGGATGCCGCAGCACCAGCCTGCGCGCGTGCAGCATCAGGCGCTTCACGCCCTGCTTGGCCAGTGCCCGGTTCAGCTCGAAGTCTCCGTACTTGTCGTCCCCCAGTATGGGATGACCCGCATGCGCCAGGTGAACGCGGATCTGGTGCGTGCGCCCGGTAAGCAGGCGCAGCTCGAGCAGGCTCAGCTCGCCGCTCTGCGCCAGCGGACTGACGCGCGTCGCGGCCGGCCGGCCTTGCGCGCGCACGCTCACCCTGCGCTCGCCGCTTGCGGTGACGTGCTTGTGCAGCGATTCGCGCAATTCCTTCGTCCCCCCGCGCCAGCGCCCCGCCGCGACCGCCACGTACACCTTCTCCAGTTCGCCCTCCCGCAGCATGCGGTGCAATTCGACCAGCGCGCTGCGCTTTTTCGCGATGATCAGCAGCCCGGAAGTGTCCCGGTCGAGGCGATGCGCGAGTTCGAGGAACTTGGCCTGCGGGCGTGCCGCCCGCAGCGATTCGATCACCCCGTAGCTGACGCCGCTGCCGCCGTGCACGGCGGTGCCTGAAGGCTTGTCGACGACCAGCAGCGCCGGGTCCTCGTAAACCACCGGAAGTTCGGCTGGGCGTGGCGCCGGCCGCATTGGTTTGTCAGCCAGCCTGACGGGCGGCACGCGAACCCGATCACCCGTACGAAGGCGATAGTCCGGGCCGACCCGACCGCTGTTGACTCGAACCTCTCCGCTGCGCAGGACGCGGTAGACATGGCTTTTAGGCACCCCTTTGAGGCGCCTGATGAGGAAGTTGTCGATGCGCTGCGCGGCACTTTCCTCGCCGACCTCCAGCAGAGTGGCCCGAGCCTTGCTTAAGTCATTCATTTTCCGTATTATCTCGGGGCTGCTTCGAGTTGCGAGGCACAGGTTCGCGGTAAGCGCCTAGCGCCGCCAGGATCTGCAACCCGCCTCCGCCCTGCTGAAGCTGGGCCCGAAGCAAAGGTTAATTTCGCTCACCGAGAGTAGCGATAGTACTAGAAGCGCGCGCAGAGGGTTTTTCCCTCGGAAACGCCCGCACCCCTTAAGGAAGGGTGCACGGATTCCGGCCGCCGCCGGGTTTTGGCAAACCGACAGGCAATGTCGCCGAACCGAAAGAAGGCTTTGACTGGTCGAAAACTAGGAGAATCCTGACCGACGGACCGCCGGTTCCCCTGCGAGCGCAGGAGAACTGGAAGTGAAACGCATGTTATTCAATGCGACGCAGCAGGAAGAATTGCGCGTCGCCATCGTAGAAGGCCAGAAGCTAGTCGATCTGGACATCGAATCGGCATCAAGGGAGCAGCGCAAGAGCAACATCTACAAAGGCGTCATCACCCGCATCGAGCCCAGTCTCGAGGCCGCCTTTGTCGACTACGGCGAGGAGCGGCACGGTTTCCTCCCGTTCAAGGAAGTTGCGCGCAGCTATTTCCGATCCGACATAGATGTCGGAAAGGCCAGGATCCAGGACGCCCTCAAGGAAGGCCAGGAGCTTATCGTCCAGGTGGAAAAGGACGAACGCGGCACCAAGGGCGCCGCGCTCACCACCTTCATCAGCCTGGCCGGGCGCTACCTAGTGCTGATGCCTAACAATCCTCGCGGCGGCGGCGTCTCGCGCCGCGTCGAAGGCGAGGACCGCAACGAGCTGCGCGACACGCTCGACCAGCTCGCCTTGCCGGAAGGCATGAGCGTCATCGCACGCACGGCCGCGATCGGACGTTCCGCCGAGGAACTGAATTGGGACCTTAATTACCTGATGCAGTTGTGGCGCGCGATCGAGAGCGCCGCGGCCGACCGTACGCCGGGGCCCGACGGGCGCTACGTCGCCAAGCCGTTCCTGATCTACCTCGAATCTAGTCTGGTTATTCGCGCGATCCGCGACTACTTCCAGCCGGACATCGGCGAGATTCTGATCGACACCGACGAGATCTACGAACAGGCACGCACGTTCATGG
>DAHVFK010000517.1 GCA_027317055.1 Betaproteobacteria bacterium
GGAGCTCACCGCCATGATCAACCCGGTAAACCATGCGGCCTCGGCGGCAGCGATCGCCACCTACAAGGTCGAGCCGTACGTCATGGCGGCCGATGTCTACGCGCTCGAGCCGCACACCGGGCGCGGCGGATGGAGCTGGTATACCGGCTCGGCCGGCTGGACGTACCGGCTCATCGTGGAATCGCTGCTGGGCCTGAGGCTCGAGGGCGACAAGCTGCGTCTCGCGCCCTGCCTGCCCGCGGATTGGCAGACGTTCAAGATCCACTACCGCTATCGGGAGACCGTGTATCACATCGTCGTCGCGCAAACGGGCGACGAGACGCGCGTCACGGTGGATGGCGTCGCGCGGCGTGACGGGGCGATTCCCCTGATCGATGATCGCCGCGACCACTTCGTCGAAGTGAGCGTACGCGTCGCCGAGCAGCTCGCGCTAGCATAGCGACATGCCGCAGGACTTCGACGCCGCCAGGGACCATCGTTTCGCCGCCACGGCATGCTGGCACACGGCATGCAGGTCATGATCCAGACCGCCGCCGGTGCCGGCGTCTTCCCCCGCCTGGCGGCCGATTCGCTGGTCGCGATGCTCGAGTGCAGCGCCAAGTTGCTCGAACCGGCCTACGTCGGCGACACCCTCTATCCGCAGCTCGAAGTGGCCGAGCTCGTTCCCCAGCGCACCACCGGCGTGCTCGTCATGCGCGCCACGGTGCACAACCAGAAGAACGCGCTCGTGCTCGAGGGCAGCCAGCGCTACCTGCTGCGAAAGCGCGCCGCGCCGTGACCCTCGACCAGGCGTACCGGGCCCAGCTCGAGCTGCTCGCGCGTTGCGAACGCGCGGGAGAGCGTCAGGCCGGCTGGAAGGTCGGCCTGACCGCACGCGCCATGCAGGCGCAGCAGGGCGTGTACGAGCCTGTGTTCGGTTTCCTGCTCGAGAGCGGGCAGCGGCCGTCCGGCACCGCCTTCGATTTTTCCGCGCTGATCCGCCCTGGCTTCGAGAACGAGTTGTGCATCACATTGGGCGCGACCCTCGCCGGTCCCGGCGTCACACTCGAACAGGCCCGCGCCGCGGTGTCGCACGTTGCCCCCGCGCTGGAAATCATCGAGAAGCGCGGCGACTTCGGCGCCGACCTGGCGCTGAGCCTGGCCGACAACGCGCAGCAAAAGGCCTTCGTGACGGGCGCTGCGGTGCCGCTCGGCGCGCTCGACCTTGCCGAAGTGACGCTCCACCTCGCCGTCAACGGCGCGGCGCAGGAGCGTGCGCGGGGCGCGGAAGTCCTGGGCACGCCGATAGCCTCCATCGCATGGCTAGCCAACAAACTGGCCGACTACGGCCGGCGCCTGGAGGCAGGGGCGCGGGTCATGTCGGGCTCGTTCACCAGGCAGTACGACATCCATCGCGGCGATGCCGTCGAGGCGCGCTTCGAGCCGCTCGGCACGGTGCGGGCCGATTTTCGCTGAGCCGTCGCGCCGGTCGCGCGGGAGTAACATTGGCGCCAAGGGGAACGTCAATCGGAGAACCCGCGATGCGCACTCTCATCTTCGCCCTCTGCACCCTCGTGGGCGCGGCGATTCCGGCCGCAGCCCAGGTAAGCATCGGCATCGGAATCAGCTCTCCCGGCGTGAGCATCGGCATCAACGTCCCGGTCTATCCGCGCTTCGTGCGCGTGCCCGGCTACCCCGTCTACTACGCGCCGGGGCTGAACGCGAACTACTTCTTCTACGACGGCATGTACTGGGCGTTCCAGAGCGACCGCTGGTACGTGAGCTCCTGGTACAACGGTCCGTGGGGCCTGATGGACCCGTACTCGGTGCCGCCGTACATCCTGCGCATCCCGGTACGCTACTACCGCGACCCTCCGCGCTATTTCCACGGCTGGCATCGCGACGCGCCGCCCCACTGGGGCGAGCACTGGGGTCGAGATTGGGACCAGCGCCGAAGAGGGTGGGACCGGTGGGATCGCAGGGCCGCGCCGCCGCCCGCACCGCTGCCGCGCTACCAGCGCAAGTACTCGGGCGAGCGCTACCCGGGCGCCGAAGACCGGCGGCGCGAGCTCGAGAGCCGCAACTACCGCTACCAGCCGCGCGAACCCGAGGTGCGCCAGCACTACGAAGAACGCGGCCGCGGACGCGGGCAGGGCGACGATCGCGGGCGTGGCCAGGGCGACGACCGCCGGCGCGACAGATAGGCGGCCCGCTCAGCCGCGTGCGCGTACCCGGCCGCCCGGCAAGTTGCCCCCTGCCGCGGCCGGGAGTAGCTTTCCCATCCAGGCTTCGCGCACGACCGGCGCGAGCCCGAATACCGTTTATCTGGATATCCGGTATTCGCACAACTGAGCAAGGAACGTGATTCCAATCGCCTATTTCGAAAACGCGATGCGATTGACGGAACGCAGTCCGTTTTTTCGGCCACCTACTTCACGTTGAACTAAACCGCTTCGCGGTGGTGGTCTGAGCCTCGTCGTTCGGCGAGGGGAATCGAGCGCAGGTGAGTTGCGGCGCGCGCGTGCGCGTGGGTGCTGGTCGTGTCAGCGTTGGTGTTGCGGGGA
>DAHVFK010000518.1 GCA_027317055.1 Betaproteobacteria bacterium
GTACACGCCCTGGCCGATGATGCGCGCGATCACCTCTTTGTAGCCGCCCAGCTCCGAGGCGCTCTCGGAGATGATCTCGACCTGCCAGCCCTGGCGCTCGGCGTAGCGGGTGTACATGCGGAACAGGTCGCCCGCGAACAGCGCCGACTCGTCGCCGCCCGTGCCGGCGCGGATCTCGAGGAAAGTATTGCGCTCGTCGTTCGGGTCGCGCGGCAGCAACACCTGCTGCAGCTCGCGCTCGAGCCGCTCCATCGCGGCGCGCGCCTCCTTCAGCTCGTCTTCGGCGAACGACCGCGTCGCCGGATCGAGCGCCATGTCCCTGGCCGCCGCGGCGTTGCGCTCGGCCTGACAGAACCGGTCGTAGAGCGACACCAGTCCGCTCAGCTCCGAGTGCTCGCGCGAGAGCTTCCTGAACTGCTCCATGTCGCGCGTTGCGGTCTCCGCGGCGAGCAGGCCGTTCAGCTCCGCGAGTCGCGTGGCCAGGCCGTCGAGCTTGGCGCGTAAAGACGCTTTCACTAGCGATTGACGCGGAACAGGCGTGCGACGGTTTCGCTCAGGCGTTCGCGCTCTTCGCCCGCGGCCTCGTTCAGGGCCTGGGTGGGCGGGTGCAGCAGCTTGTTCGCGAGCGCCTGCGACATGGCCTCGAGCACCTGCTTCGGGTCCTCGCCGCGTTGCAGCAGCTTGAGCGCGCGCTCCAGCTCGTGCTGGCGCGCCTGCTCGGCCTGCTCGCGCAGCGCTCGGATCAGCGGCACGGTTTCGCGCACCTGCATCCAGTGCATGAACTGGCCGACCTGGGTCTCGATGATCGCCTCGGCTTGTTCGACCGCAGAGCGGCGCGCGTCGAGGTTGGCCGCCACAATCTCGCCCAGGTCGTCGACCGTGTAGAGGAAGACGTCGTCCAGCTCGGCCACCTCGGGCTCGATGTCGCGCGGCACCGCGAGGTCGACCATGAACATCGGCCGCCGGCGCCGCGCGCGCAGCGCGCGCTCGACCATGCCCTTGCCCAGGATCGGCAGCGACGAGGCGGTGCATGACACCACCACGTCGTATTCCTGCAGCTTTTCGCCCAGCGCCTTGAGCTCGATCGCCTGCCCGTTGAAGCGGTGCGCGAGCTGGCCCGCGCGCTCGAGCGTCCGGTTGGCGACCGCGATGCGCGCCGGGCCCTGCGCGGCGAAATGCGTCGCGCACAGCTCGATCATCTCGCCCGCGCCGATGAACAGCACCTTCTGCTCGTGCAGCGAGGGGAAGATGCGCGCCGCCAGCTTGACCGTTGCCGCAGCCATCGACACGCTGTTGGCGCCCACCTGCGTATTGCTGCGCACCTCCTTCGCCACCGCGAAGGAGCGCTGGAAAAGCTTGTGCAGCACTGTGCCGAGCGTACCGGCGGCCTGCGCTTCGCGCACCGCGTCTTTCATCTGGCCGAGGATCTGCGGCTCGCCGAGCACCATGGAATCGAGCCCCGAGGCGACCCGGAACGCGTGCCGCACCGCCTGCTCCCGGGTCAGCGTGTAGAGGTAGGGCGAAATGTCGTCCGGCCGCAGGCTGTGGTACTTCGCCAGCCAGTCGGTGGCCGCGCCCGGCTGCTCGGCCGCGAGGTAGAGCTCGGTGCGATTGCAGGTCGACAGGATCGCCGCTTCGGAGGCGAGGCTGCGGCGCAGCTCGCCCAACGCGTCGCGCATGCGCTCGACGTGAAACACCACCCGCTCGCGGATGTCGAGCGGCGCGGTCTGGTGGTTCAGTCCGAGTGCGTAAAGCGCCATGTCGTCCCGAATGGCCCGGAAAATGCGCTAAGGCCTGAGATTATAAGGTGGATTCTAAGGCCGGCCGCGCCCCCCCAAGCTTGCGCTAGGTCAAATTCCCACCTGCAGCCCGACCTTCATCGCCTGGGTGGCCGGGATCTGATAGAAGGCGGTTGCGTCCTGGGTGTTGCTCGCCATCAGGACGAAGAGCTGGTCGCGCCAGCGCGCCATTCCACGCAGCTTGCGCCCCGCCAGCAGGTCGACGTGGCCGATGATGTAGTGCACCTTGTCCAGGTCGGCCGTGAGGCCCAGCTCCGCGGAGGCCGCCAGCTCCGAGGGGATGTTCGGCCGCTGCATGAAGCCATAGTGCAGCACCACGCGGTTAAACCCGGCGCCGAGGTCCTTGATCTCGATCCGCTCCTCCGGGTCGATCTTGGGCTGCGGCTCGATCACCACGGTGAGGATGATGACGCGCTCGTACAGCACGCCGGTGTGGCGCACCAGCTGTTGCAGCGCCGGAGGCGTCTGATCCAGGCGGCCGGTGAAGAATACGCCGGTGTCGGGAACCCGCGGCACACGCTCGCCCTGAATTCGCCCGATAAACGTTTCCAGCGTCGACGCCGTCTCGCCGATGCGCTCGGCCAGCAAGCTTGCGCCTCGGCGCCAGGTCGTCATGGCGGTAAACAACACGAGCCCAATTAGCAGCGGCAGCCAGCCGCCGTCCGGAATCTTGAGCAGGTTGGAGCCGAGGAAACCGAGGTCGATCGCTAGGAACCCCACAAGAAACGCGAG
>DAHVFK010000519.1 GCA_027317055.1 Betaproteobacteria bacterium
TGACGCCGGCGGACGTGGGCCGCGCCGTCACGGTGAAGCCGCTCGGCGAGATGTCGGTGCTCGATTGTCTGAGCGGCATGTGCATGACGCACGGCTACCGGCACCTGGGCGAGATCGAGTTCGCGAAGGGGCTGGTGGCGCCCCGCGGCGGCTCGACGATCTGATGTCAGTGCATGGCGCCGCCGACCGGTTACGCCGGCCTGCGGCGTCTGACCAAGCTTGGTGCCGGGGGTGGGGGTCGAACCCACACGGGCTTGCGCCCGGCGGATTTTAAGTCCGCTGCGTCTGCCGATTTCGCCACCCCGGCCCGCGTCGCGTCCGCCCAAGCCTACTCGTCACCGCCGACGCACGACAACCGGGGCCCGACGGCGGGTGACTCGCGCCGGGCGCAGCAGGCGAATCAGCGTGTGTGGCGGGCTCAGGGTCACCGCACGGTGTGGGTCGCGGTCGCCGGGCAGGCCCGACAGCGCGATCGCAGCGCCGAGCTTGCCACTGTGAAGGCTCAGGAGGTGCATCTCGAACCGCTCGCCGGTCATCAACAACACGATGGCACGCTGGGCGTTGAGTACCGGCGCCTCGAAGCCGCCCGGCTCCCGGAAGGAAAAGCGGCCGGTGGTGGGCGCTGTTCAGAGGCGCGTTCACAACGAGGTCACGATCGGTGTTCCGGGAGGTCTTCGTCGACGTCCCGAATGACGGTGCCGTCCTCGAGCTCAACGCGTTCTCGGTACCGCCTGTTGAGTCTGTCGACAACCCTTTCCTTGAACCTTCGGATACCGTCGCCACCGAATCCCCAACCATGCTGGGCTTCCAACACCGGTCGCTTCTTGCCACCGGATCGGAACCCCGGTCGCTCTTGGACGATCTTCAGGCTCTCGTCGCAGCGGATCTCCTCCGAAATCTCCCGCGTGAATGCTCGCCTGGAGTCGCCGCATGCACAGGGGCGGGGCGCGTCCTCAAGAATGAGCCTGCCACACCCAAGACACTTGGCCATCGATGTCATCGCGTACGTATCGAGCGTCATCATGGCGAGCGCCGCGAGCATGCTGAGCGCGATCAGGCCGCCGAGGATCACCGGGATGTTCATCGTCTCCACCCGTGCGCCGCAGCCATGCATGGCACACGCCCTGGTGCCCATTCTACATGGCGCCTCCTGCCCGGCAGCGCGCGCCGGCGTCGTGTACGATCTCCACGTGAGTCGCATCGCCGTCCTCGCCGTGCCCGACCTGCTGTTCCAGAGCCGCATCGAAGCCGCCATCCGCGCCTGCGGGCTCGATGTGCGCGCATCGGCGTCGCAGGCTGCCTGCCTCGACGCGCTCGCCACCGGCGCCGCGCTCGCCATCGTTGACCTGCAGGCGGAGGGCTACGCCGCCCGGGCCCTCAACGAGGCCGCGAAGCGGGCAGGCGCCCGTGTGCTCGCCTTCGGACGGCACACCGACCCGGCGGCGCTGCGAGCCGCGCGCGAGGCCGGCGCCGACCTCGTGGTAGCGCGCTCGCAGCTCGCCGAGGAGCTGCCGGCACTGCTCGACCGCCTGCTCCGTGAGCCAGCGAGGAGACCTGCGGGCGCGGGATCGGGTCCCGGCGACGCGCCTTGACATCGCGCCCGCCTCTGGGCGCGCCGCGGCCGATTGTGACCCCGATCCGCCGCTGGTATCATGCCTTCAGGCTCTCACGCTGCTTATGACTTCCACGCCAACCACCCGGTACGAGACCGTCATCGGCCTCGAAGTGCACGTCCAGCTTCAGACCGCACGCAAGATGTTCTGCGGCTGCAGCGCGGACTACGCTGACGCGCCCCCGAACACCCACGTCTGCCCGGTCTGCATGGCGCTGCCCGGCGTCCTGCCCGTCATCAACGAGATGGCCATCGAGTACACCGTGATGACGGCGCTCGCGCTCAACTGCACGATCCCGCCGTTCGCGAAGTTCGACCGCAAGAACTTCCCGTACCCCGACCTGCTCAAGGGCTACCAGATCTCCCAGTACGACCTGCCGCTCTCGCAGAACGGCTGGCTCGAGGTCGAGGTCGAAGGCGAGGAGCCGCGCCGCGTCGGCATCACGCGCGTGCACCTCGAAGAGGATACCGCGCGCCTGACGCACCGCACCGACCCCGCAGGCCAGACGTACTCGCTGATCGACATGAACCGCTCGGGCGTGCCGCTCATGGAGATCGTCAGCGAGCCCGATATGCGCTCGCCCGACGAGGCGCGCGCCTACCTCGTGAAGCTGCGCCAGATCCTGCGCTACCTCGGCGTCAGCAAGGCGAACATGGAGGAAGGCAACTTCCGCTGCGACGCCAACGTCTCGCTGCGGCCCCCCGGTTCCTCCGCCCTGGGCGCCAAGGTCGAAGTGAAGAACATGAACAGCTTCCGCGCCGTGTACAGCGCCCTGCGGTTCGAGGTCGAGCGCCAGGCGCGCGCGCTCGACGCCGGCGAGCGCATCCCGCAGGAGACGCGCGGCTGGGTGGAAGGCGAGGCGTGCACCGTCAGCCAGCGCTCGAAGGAGCACGCGCACGATTATCGCTACTT
>DAHVFK010000051.1 GCA_027317055.1 Betaproteobacteria bacterium
CCTTGCCTGCTCGTTGCGCAGCCAGGACGGCTGCCACGGCTCGTTCGACGTCCATCCCGGCGAGCAGCCGGGGTCGATCTCGCAAGTCGGCCCGGTCAAATGGGACAAGCAGCCGCAAAAGCCGGTGCTGGAGGGTCACTTCACCGTGATCGGCGACCTCGGCATGACCGGACAGGTGATCCTGGTCAACCAGCACCAGTGGCGGGCGCTCAACGACGCCAAGCTCGAAACCTTCTTCTACGGCGCGATCCTGTGGGGCAGAAGCCCGCTCAAGGTGATCGACGACGCGCTGACCATGCTGAAGCGGAAGTAGGCTTCCATTCAGGCCGGCACGACCCCGTATCCGATAACGATCTCGCCCGGAATTTCGTAGGCCTCGCCGCGCCGAAACGGCTCCACCGAGCGCAGATAATCGGCGCGTACGGCGGCGCGGCTCGCGGCATCGAAATGCGCATAGGCCAGGGCGACCGGCCCGCCCAGAAAGATGGCATCGCACGCTTCCCCTGCGCTTTCGTAGCGCAGCGTGATGGGTAGCCGTTCCGTGGCAACGTCCTTCAGGCCGGCCGCATCCAGTCCGTGGCGCAGCGAATCGCCCATCCCCATGCGAAAGAACAGCGGGCACACCTCGGATTCGACATGGGCGTCGACGATGGGAAAGATGTCGGCCCAACCGCAGCGGTCGCGGCGCCCCCAGACCGACACGACGGCTCTTCCGTTCGGCACGAGTTGTTCCGCGAGCGCTGCGATCGCGCGCTCCGAGTCTGGCATGTACATCAACCCCAGGCCGCAAAGCCCGACCTGGAACTTGATCCCGAACTCCAGTGGCTGCTCGGCGTCGCTACGCTCGAAGCGGCAATTCGCCAGCCCCAGTGCCGAGGCCGTGGCACGCGCCGCCTCGACCATCTTCGCGGAGATATCGGTGCCGACGACCATTCCACTCCTGCCCACCCGACTTGCCGCCGCGACCGCGAGCACGCCCGTTCCGCATGCCACGTCGAGCACGCGTTCCCCGGGCGCAATGGCTGCGCGTTCCAGTACCTGCTCTGTGGCGGGCCAGAGCCGGTGCAGCCAGTGCTCCTCGTAGTGGCCTACGGCACGATCCCAGCCGTAGCGCTGGACTCGCCTCTGCAACCGAGCGTCCATGGCTACACCGTCTCACTGCGCAGAATCTTGGTTTCGCGCCGCAGCGACTGGGGCCTGCGGAACACGTCCACATAGGGGCTGCGCTCGTCCGACTCGTCGAGCACGCGCGTGATATCGGCCTCCGGCGCGTCGCTTTCCACGGTGACGACGTAGGTGATCCCGTTGTAGCCGGGAACCGCGGACATGCCGCAGAATATACCGCGCAAGTCCGTGTCGGCCTGCAGCTCGACCTGCACGCGGCGGATCGGCACACCGAGCAGCGCGGCGCGCATCGAATACCCGATTGCGAGGCAGGCGGCAAGCCCACTGCGCACGTAGGTTCCGGGGGTGGGGCCCTTGTCCGTGCCGCCCAGCGTCTGCGGCATGTCGATCACGAATTTCCAGGCATCCTCGGCAACTTCGCACAGCGTTCCCTCGCCCACGGTGGCCGTGGTGACCATGTCCTGCTTCGCGAGGTTGGGGCGCTTGGCGAAGGCATGCTCGGCGCGCGTGAGCGCCATGTGCAATCTTTCCTGGTCCATTTCTATTCCTCCTGTCGATGTTCCGATTGATGGCTATGCCGATCTCCCCGATGTCGAACCTTGGGGCGGGAGAAAGTCTGGCGGCAGCGCGTCAAGCGGCTGCCTCGACAGGCGTCAATCGGGCGTCAAACGCAGCGCGAGGGCGCTATTCTTGGAGTCCGAGCGACGCAGCAGGTCGGTCTAGGACTGGCCCGGCCCAGAGCCGGACCTCCCCGATCGCGAGTCGCGGCCGAATGCGCCTCGCCTCGGTGAGCGCCCTCAGGGCCTCCGCCTTCTTGCCGAGCTTCGTCAGGACCACGGCGAGGACGATTTGCGCCGGATAGAACTTCGAGTCGGCGCGGCAGGCGCCCTGTGCTGCAGCGAGCGCTTCGTCGGCTCGTTCCAGGTAGACCAGCCCGCCGGCGAGTGCCGTAAGCCATACCGATCGCCGGTAGTCGGTAGGGCTGATGTTCAGCCCGTGCCGCAGCGATTCGACGCCAAGCTCGCATTGCCGGCGTAGAAGCTGAATCGCGCCGAGTGCGGCCCAGGCCTGGGCGTTGTTCGGGTTCTCCTCGATCGCGCGCTCAAGGAGTGGCACGGCCCGCTCCTTGTCGCCGAGGTCACCCAGAGCGCAGGCTGCGCAGCCCAGCACCTCTGATTTGGTCGGTTCCAGCTCGAGCGCCTTCTCCGCATCGGCCCGCGCCTCTTCGCGGGCGGCATTGCCTCCGAGCAATCCCCAGCTCGAGGCCAGCGCCATAATGAGCGCTTTCTGCGCGCGCGCAAGCGCGAGCTTTGGATCCAGCGCAATCGCCTCACGGTACAGGCGCACCGAGGCATCTACCGCTTCTTCTGACCAGCCTGCCGAAAACAGGGTGCTACTCGCTTGGTGCATCTTGTCCCATGCATCGTGCCCGGCAGTTCGCTTACCACCCTCCTCGGCCTCGGCGAGAATGAGCTGCTGCTCGATTCTTGCAGCAGTGCGGGCAACGAAGTCGTCGATCTCGCCTTTTGCGCAATGCGCGGCTAGCTCCTGCTGCACGGTCCAAACATATTGATTGCTCTCGGCGTTCACAATCTGCATGGCCACACGTACACAGCCGGGTTCGGGTTGGCGCAAGCTCCCACTGATCAGGTAGCGCGCACGCGACATGTGCCGGCTGTCGCCTTGACTTGACGGCACGGCCGCAGCGACCTCTGCCTGCGCGACGACCTGGAATCCCGGCGTACGCGCGAGTTGGCTGCTGAGGTCTTCCGCGATGCACTTGGCAAGCATGTCGAGGTCGGGAGTGCGCCCGTAATTGACGAACGGCAGCACCGAGATTCCAGGCAGGCCTTCCCTGTTCGCGCTGCGCGCGCCGGAGTTGGGTCTACGCACGGATTCGCATAGTGCCTGCGTGGCCGCGTCCGGTTCCACGCCGAGCTGTTTGCGCAGCTGCTCTTTGCACACCTGATACTGCGCCAGCGCTTCGCTGCGCCGACCCATGGCGTCGAGCGCGCGTATCAGTGCGCAGTGCGCCTCTTCGTTTGCAGGCTCGTCGGCCAGCCAGCGCCGCAAGATGCGAACCGCCGCCTCGTGGTCCCGCGCAACCGCATACTGCGCCGCAAGCCGCGCCATCGCCTCTGCAGCCAGCTTCGCAAATCGATCCCGCTCGGCGCGCAGCCACTCCTCGAACCCTTCCTCCTTCGGTGACAGGTTATCGAGCAAGGGCCCCGCGTAGAGGGCCACGGCAGCCTCCATATCGATCGGGTCCGCGCTTCGCGCGAGCTGCCGAAATTCAGTCGCATCGGCCTTGCAGACCAGAGTGTCCAGGGAAAGCGCGTCGCCGCGTGCCTCAACGACCGCGGCATCGCGCCGCAAGCTGCTCAGCAGCTGGCGCAAGCTGTGCCGGGCTCGCTCGTCCGGAAATTCGCCCCAAAACATTGCGGCGATGCGCTCACGCGCCACGGCAACTGAACTGCTGAGCGCCAGAACAGCCAGCATGCCCTGCGCCTTGCGTGATGCGACGGTGATTTCCTTTCCGTCCCCATCCTCGAGGCGAAAACCACCGAGCAGCGTTAAGCGAAATCCTGGCATCTCGTTGGACAGACTCGCAATCGCATGACACGAAACCGGAATGCCACGACAGGAGGGTAGATTAAGTTGATGGACGAAGCTCGTCTAGATCATTGGCGCACCAATACCCGATTCAGCTTCCGCGCCGCAGGCGCTCGAGGCTGTGGCGGTCGCGCTTGGTCGGCCGCCGCTGCAGGGCGCGCGCCGGCTCGACCATCAGCTTGCGCTCGGCAAGCAGCGTTTCGCGTCGCTGCCGGCTCTGCGCGCTCTCCTCGTACAGGGCGCGCGCCTCGGCAGCCGGGCCGCGCCGTTCGGACAGCCGTCGCACCGAGACTTCCCACTCGAGCTCCTGCACCCGGATCGCCAGCAGATCGCCCGGCCTGACTTCGCGCGAGGGTTTGACGCGCTCCCCGCCCAGCCGCACCCTGCCCGCCTCGATCGCCTGCTGCGCGAGCGAGCGCGTCTTGTAGAAGCGCGCCGCCCAGAGCCACTTGTCGAGCCGCATCAGGCCTTGGCCAGCACTCCCGTCGGGCAGGAAACGCCGGTGCCGCCCAGACCGCAGTAGCCGTTCGGGTTCTTGCCCAGGTACTGCTGGTGGTATTCCTCCGCGTAGTAGAACGTAGGCGCGGCGCGGATCTCGGTCGTGATCTTGCCGAAGCCCCGCTTGAGCAGTTCCTTCTCGAAGGCCTGCTTCGAGGCCAGCGCCGCCTGCAGCTGCTCCTCGCCGTAGGCATAGACCGCCGAGCGATACTGGGTGCCGGCATCGTTGCCCTGGCGCATGCCCTGGGTCGGGTGGTGCCCCTCCCAGAACACCTTGAGCAGCGCGTCGTAGGAAATGACCTCCGGGTCGAACACCACCAGCACCGCCTCGGTGTGGTTGGTGCAGCCGCTGCACACTTCCTCGTAGGTCGGGTTCGGCGTCTCGCCGCCGGCGTAGCCGACCGCGGTCGCATACACGCCCGGCGTGTCCCAGAACAGGCGCTCCGCGCCCCAGAAACAGCCCATGCCGAACAGCGCGCTTTGCAGGCTGGCCGGAAACGGGGCTTTCAGCGGATGGCCGTTGACGAAGTGGCGCTCGGGCACCGACATCTGCGCCGCACGCCCGGGCAGCGTGCGCTCCGCCGGCAGCAGCGACTTCAGTTTCTGCATGAACGAGAACATCTCGGCCCTCCGGGGTAGGTTGCTCGAAGCAGGTCTTTATTGTACGGTCGAGCGCGTCTTCGGGACTCAAGTTTCCTCATGAAAATCTGCGTTTACGGCGCCGGCGCCGTCGGCGGCCTGATCGCCGGCTGGCTGGCGCGCGCCGGCCAGGAAGTATCCGTGCTCGCGCGCGGGGCAAACCTCGAGGCGATAAGGCGCCACGGGCTGCGCCTTCGATCCGGGCCCGATGGCGAGCTGCAGGCCGCGCGCGTGCGCGCCGAAGAGGATCCCGTGCACCTGGGCGCCCAGGACTGCGTGATCGTGGCGGTGAAGGGCCACGCGCTGCCCGAGGTGGCAGCCCGCATCGGCCCGCTGCTCGGCGCCGGCACCAGCATCGTCACCGCCATGAACGGCGTGCCGTGGTGGTTCTTCGACCGCCTCGCCTTCGGCGGCGGCAAGCTGAGGCTGGCGAGCCTCGATCCCGGCCGTGCGCTCTCGCGCGCGATGCCGACCTCGCGCCTCGTCGGCTGCGTGATTCATTTCGCCGCCTCGACCCCCGAGCCGGGCGTGGTGAGCCATGCGATGGGTCGCAGGCTGATCCTGGGCGAGCCGGGCGGCTCGGTCGGCACGCGCACAAACGCCGTTGCCGACGCCTGCGAGGGCGCCGGCTTCGAAGTGCTGCGCAGCAACGCGATCGAAAAGGAATTCTGGATCAAGCTGCTCGGCAACGTCAGCTTCAACCCGGTTTCCGCCCTCACGCTCGCGACCTCGGACCGCCTGATCGCGGACCCGCTGGTCAAGGGCTACATGGTGGCCGTCATGCGCGAGGTGCTCGAGGTCGGGCGCGCGGTGGGCGTGGACGCCGCGATCGACCCCGAGGCACGCATCGACATGGCGCGCGCGCTCGGCCAGTTCAAGACCTCTATGCTGCAAGACATGAAAGCGGGCAAGCCGCTCGAGATCGACGGCCTGCTCACCGCCACGCTCGAGATCGCGCGCGAGGCGGGCGTCGCCGCGCCGCACACCGAAAGCCTGCTGGGGCTCAGCCGCCTGCGCGCCGAGAGCAGCGGCCAGTACCGGCGCTAGCGGCTGCGCAGCTTCGGGTCGAGCGTGTCGCGCAGGGAGTCGCCGAACAGATTGAAGGCGAACACCGCGAGCGTGATGGCAAGCCCCGGGAAGATCGCGATCCAGGGCGCGCTCTCGGCGTACTCTTCCGCGCCGCCCTGCAGCATCAGGCCCCAAGCCGGCGTCGGCTCCTGCACCCCGAGCCCCAGGTAAGACAGCGAGGCCTCGAGCAGGATCGCCTGCCCGAGAAAGGTGGTCAGCATGATCAGGAACGGTGCCATGCAGTTCGGCGCCATGTGGCGCAGGATGATCCGCATGTGACCGAAGCCGAGCGCGCGCGCCGCGTCGACATATGGAATCTCGCGGATCGCGAGCGCGCTCGAGCGCACCACGCGCGCGCAGCGCGGGATGAGCGGAATGGTGATGGCGATGATCACGTTCTGCGCCCCGGTGCCGTAGATCGCGACCACCGCGAGCCCCATGATGATCAGCGGGAAGGCGAGGAACACATCCATGATGCGCTGGAACAGCAGGTCGAACCAGCCACCGAAGTAGGCGCTGGTCACGCCCAGGACCAGCCCGGCGAACGACCCGATGAAGGCGCACGAGAAGCCGATGAACAGCGCCGTGCGCGCGCCCCAGATGATGCGCGACAGGATGTCGCGCCCGAACTGGTCGGTGCCGAGCCAGAATTTCGCGCTTGGCGCGAGCTGCATGAACTCGTAGTGATTGGCGATCGGATCGTAGGGCGCGATCTGCTGCGCGAACACCGCCATCAGGATCATGACGATCACCAGCAGCCCGCTCACGGCGCCGAGCGGTTGCTGGCGGATCAGGGTAAGCGCCGCCTTAGCCAGGGGCGGACGGGCTGCGGCGAGCTGGGAATCGATTTCGGCACTGGTGACGGCCATTGCGGGTCGCTCTTCTAGCGGTAGCGGATGCGCGGGTCGAGCCAGGCGTAAAGGATGTCGACCAGCAGATTGACGAACAGGAAGATCATCACCACCAGCATCACCAGCGCCTGGGTCATGCTGTAGTCGTTGTTGGTGACCGACTCGACGAACAGCTTGCCCAGGCCGTTAAGGTTGAACACCTGCTCGGTCACCACCAGCCCGCCGATCAGGAACGCGAACTCGATCCCGATCACCGTGATTACCGGCAGCATCGCGTTCTTGAGCGCGTGGCGCCGGATAATCAGCTTCTCGAACAGCCCCTTGGCGCGCGCCGTGCGTACGTAGTCCTCGCGCAGAACCTCGAGCATGGCCGAGCGCGTCATGCGCGTCGCCACCGCCGAATAGCGGTAGCCGGTGGCGATCGCCGGCCACACGATCAGCGCCAGATTCTTCATCGGATCGACCCAGATCGGCGTGTAGGTGATCGGCGGCATCCATGGGGTACCCAAGAAGTACTGCGTGCCGATCAGCAGGCCGAGGATGATCAGGATGCCGAGCCAGAAGGATGGCATCGCGATGCCGGCGATGCTGATCGCACGCACCATGTAATCGATCCAGGTGTTCTGCTTCACCGCCGAGATGGTCCCCAGCGGCACCGCGACCACGATCGCGACGATCGTGGCGACGATCGCGATTTCCATCGAGAGCTGGAATCGCATCGCCATCTCGGACACGATCGGCTGCCCGGTCCACATCGACTTGCCGAAGTCGAAACGCACGATGCCCCAGATGAAATGCCAGAACTGGACCAGCTTCGGCTGGTCGATTCCCATTTCGTGCCGGCAGATGTCGAGCGCCGACTGGTCGAAGTAGCCTCCCGAGCCCGCGAGGCGCAGCTCGCAGGTGTCGCCCGGGATCAGCCGCAGCAGGGTGAACACGAGCACCGCCGCCCCGAACAGGGTCGGGATCATCAGCAGCAGGCGCTTGAGGATGTAGCGATACATTTTCAGGTTCCCGATACGACGCCGCCCGCGGCCTTGGCCGCGGGCGGCGCGTTCCGGCTAGCGAGTTCTACTGGTCAAGCCAGACATTGTCCAGCGACTGGTTGAGGTAGTGGCTCGGACTGATCTTCCAGCCCTTCACGTAGGAGCGGTGCGGGATGATCCGGTACCACCACAACGTGATGAACGCGTTGGCGTGCGTGTCGAGCGTCAGCTTTTCCATCTCGCGCATGTATTTGCGCTGCTCCGCCGGATCGGCCGTGCGGTTCATCTTGTCGAACAGCGCGTCGACCTCCCGGTCCTGGTAGCTGCCGTAGTTGTTGCCCGCGCGGTCGTCGGAGATGAACTTCGACACGTCGACCAGCGGGTTCACGACCGACTGGCAATTGAAGTCCATCGAAACGTCGTAATCCTTCTTCTTGCGCAGCTGGGCGTAGAACGGCCCGGTCGGGAACACATGCTGGTCGAACTTCAGGCCCACCTGCTTCCACTGGTCGAGCAGCCAGGTGCCGACGATCTTGTACGGCTGGTCGACCGCGCGGTTGTTGAGGTAGTAGGTCTTCGACAGGTCGACGCCGGCTTCCTTCAGCAGCCGGCGCGCCTCGGTACGCGACTTTTTGAGGTCGGGCCAGTAGCCGGCGAGCTGCTGCAGCTCCTCTTTCGTCGCCGCGAGCGGAGAGCCCGGGAAGACGATTCCGCCGACCGTCTTCACGATCGCGATGCGGGACAGGTACTTCGAGCCGCCCCAGCGGTCCACCGCCAGCGTCAGCGCCCGGCGTGCGCGCACGTCGTCCCAGGGCTTCTTCTTGTGGTTGACCGTCATGATCAGCACGCAGTTCCAGTCGCTCTCCTCGACCGTGATCTTGTCGCCGAGGGCCGCGACCAGGTCGTCGCGCGATTTCGGCGGAAAGCCGCGGAACTCGATCGCTGCGCGATCGCCGCGGATCGCCTGCACCCTGAGCGACTCCTTCTTGGCGAAAATCGCCTGGAATCCGTCAAGATAGGGCCTGCCCTTGATGTAATAGTCGGGATCGCGCTTGCCGCTGATGTACGCGCCGGCCTCCCGCTTCTCGAAAATGAACGCGCCTGAGCCGTCGATGTGGGTCTCGTACCAGTGAATGTCCTTGTCGAGCTTGGCCTTCTGGTAGATCCAGTTGAACGGTACCGCGAGGGCCGGGATGAAGGCGCCCGACGGGTATTTGAGCTTGAACACCACCGTGTGGTCGTCCGGCGCGGTCACGCTCTCCACCATGGAGAAGAACGCCTTGCGCGCGCTCGGCTCGCCGGCGGGCGGGAAGATGATCTTCTGGTAGGTCGCGAGAACGTCCTGCGCGGTCATCTTCTCGCCGCTGTGGAACTTGACGTCGTCGCGGATCTTGAAGGTGTAGAGCTTGCCGCCGTCGGTCGCCTCGGGCACCTTGCCGACGCAAACGTCGCACACGAAGTCCGTCGTGGACGACGGATTCTCCGGATTGACCTTGATCAGGACGCTGTAGAACGGCCTGACCGGATGGATCAGGGCAAAGGTCGTTTCGATATGCCCGTCGAAGCTCGGCGGCTCGTCCGGCACCACGTACTTCAGGATCCCGCCGTGCTTGGGCGTCTCCGCCGACGCTTGGCCCGACGCGCCGATGCCGATGGCGACGCCGGCGACGATTGCGCACAGCGCCTTGACTTGAATGCCTTTCATTGGCCTCCCTCCTCTGTTGTCGTCCAATGCATTTGTTTTTTCTTTTCCGCAGTCTATACCAGCTTCTCCCGGGCCTCCAAGCTCAAATCCGCGCATCGTGCTATACCCTGGGACAGGCGACCCAGTGCCCGGGCCGCAGTTCGCGCGATTGCGGCACCTCCCGCTTGCAGCTGTCCACCGCGATCGGGCAGCGCGGGTGGAACACGCAGCCGCTGGGCGGATTCATCGGGCTGGGCACTTCGCCCTGCATGATGCGGTGCACACGTCCCTTCTCGATCGTGGGGTCGGGGATCGGGACCGCCTCGAGCAGCGCCTTGGTGTAGGGGTGCTTGGGATGCTCGAACAGCTCGTCCGAATCGGCCAGCTCGACCAGCTTGCCGAGATACATCACCGCGACCCGGTGGCACAGGTGGCGCACCACGCTCAGGTCGTGCGCGATGAAGAGGTATGAAAGATTGAACTTGTCGCGCAGGTCCTCCAGCAGGTTGATCACCTGCGCCTGGATCGAGACGTCGAGCGCCGACACCGCCTCGTCGCAGACGATGAACTGCGGGTTGAGCGCGAGCGCGCGCGCGATGCCCACGCGCTGGCGCTGGCCCCCGCTCATCTCGTGCGGGTAGCGGTCCATGAACTTGGGATTCAGGCCGCACACCGAGAGCAGCTCGGCGACGCGCTCCTGGCGCTGCTTGCGATCGGGCAGAATGCCGTGCACCTTCATCGGCTCGCCGATGATCGAGCCGACCTTCATGCGCGGGTTGAGCGAGCTGTAAGGGTCCTGAAAGATCACCTGCATGCGCGCGCGCTTCGCGACCAGGCCCTTGCGGTCGAGCTTCGCCAGGTCCTCGCCTTCGAAAATGATCTCGCCTGCGGTTGGCTTCTCGAGCTGCAGGATGCAGCGACCCGTGGTCGTCTTGCCGCAGCCGGACTCGCCCACCAGGCCCAGCGTCTCGCCCGGCTGCAGGGAAAAGCTAACGTCGTCGACCGCCTTGACCGTCGCTACGACCTTGCGAACCATTACCCCCTCGGTTACCGGGAAGTGCATCTTGAGGTTCTTTACTTGGAGCAGCGGTGCCGCGCTCACGAGGCCACCTTCAGCAGCTGCGCCAACCGATCCTTCTCGAAGCAGGCCGACCGGTGTCCGTGGCCCACCGCCTCGAGCGCGGGGTCCTCGCGCGCGCAGCGCTCGGTGGCGAAGCTGCAGCGCGGCCGGTAAGCGCAGCCGACGATCTCGCGCGTCAGGTCCGGCGGCTGGCCGTCGATAGGAATCAGCTTCTCGCCGCGCGGCCGGTCCATCCGCGGCACGCTGCGCAGCAGCCCCAAAGTGTAAGGGTGCATCGGCCGGTGGTAGATGTCCGCCGCGGTGCCGCTCTCGACGATCCGGCCGGCGTACATCACGTTCACCCGGTCGGCGTAGCGCGCCACCACCCCCAGGTTGTGGGTGATGACGACCAGCGCCACGCCGAAGCGCTTGGTGAGGTTCTTCATCAGCTCCAGGATCTGGGCCTGGATCGTGACGTCGAGCGCGGTGGTCGGCTCGTCGGCGATGATCAGTTTCGGCTTGCACGACACGGCGAGCGCGATCATCACGCGCTGGCGCATGCCGCCGCTCAGGTGGTGCGGGTACTGGTCGAGGCGCCGCTCCGGCTCCGAGATGCCGACCATGCCGAGCAGCTCGACCGCGCGCAGCCTGGCCTGCTCGGGGGTCAGCTTGAGGTGGAACTCCATCGTCTCGCACAGCTGCAGCCCGATCGTCAGCACCGGGTTGAGCGAGGTCATCGGTTCCTGGAACACCATCGCGATCTGCCCGCCGCGTACCGAGTGCAGCTTTTCGTCGCTCATCGCCAGCAGGTCCTCGCCGCGGAAGTGGATGCTGCCGCCCACCACGCGCCCCGGCGGATCCGGGATCAGGCGCAGCACCGACAGCGCGCCGACCGATTTGCCGCAGCCGGATTCGCCCACGATGCCGACGGTCTCGCCCTCCTCCACCGTGTACGAAACGCCGTCGACCGCGCGCACGGTCCCGGCCGAGGTCTCGAACTGCGTGCGCAGATCTTTTACTTCGAGCAGCGTCGCCATTCCTGTCTGTCTCTCTCGCTCGCCCTTCCGGGATGGGGCGTCGGGGCTGAACCGTAAGCGGCTTTTCGGCACGCGTCAATCGCGCGACAGCTCAGTCGTCCCAGGCCTTCTCGGGCAGCGGCAGCCCGGCCAGGTCCTCGGCCGTGAGCCTGCCGTCGGGCTCGATGCCGAGCTCATCCAGCAGCAGCATGAGCTGGCGCGCATGCTGCGCGGGGTGCCACGCGCTGCGCTCGAGCACCTCGTGCACGCGATGGCGGCCGAAATAGGTGTCCATCATCTGCCCGCAGCCGCTGTCGGGGTAAGTCTTCCACCACTGCCGCACCGCGGCACGCACGCCCTCGCCGTAGCGCGCGAGGTCCGCGCACGTGCGCAGCCCTTCGCCGGGCGGCTGCATGATCAGCTCGTAGGTCAGCTCGCGCCGCTCCTGCATCGCTTCGACGAAGGCCTCGGGGATGCGGAACACGTGGTGCGCGAGCATTCGGATCGGCCGGTTGCGGTTGCGAAACGGCTGCTCGAGCTTGGCGGCCGGGATCTGGCGCACGTAGCGCGTCGCTGCGGCGAGCACCAGGTCGAGCTTGTCGATCAGCTGCTGCGGGGAGAGCTTGTCGTGCAGCTTGATGTCGAGCGCGAGGAAGCGCACCACGTCGGCCAGCGACTGCGCGAAAACGAACTCCTTGCCGCGCGCCACGATCGGCACGCTGCGCGCCCCGAGCTCGCGCAGCGCCTGCATTCCGGCGTCGTTGCCGTGCACGTTGATCGACTCGTAGTCGACCCCGTGACGAGTGAGAAACTCCTTTGTTCTCAGGCAGCTCGTGCACCCCGGCTGCCAGAACACCCTGACCCGCTCGGCCGTTTCCATGCTCCGCCCTCCTCCAAATGCGAATTATCATCTCATATGCCCGCAAGCAAACCCAGCCGCAGCGCCCATCTCCTGTGCGCCGCACCGATGATGGACTGGACCGACCGGCACTGCCGCTATTTCCTGCGCCAGTGCGCGCCGCACGCTCGCCTGTACACCGAGATGATCACCACCGGCGCGCTGCTGCACGGCGACGCCGCGCGCCACCTGGCCTTCGATCGGTCCGAGCATCCGGTCGCGGCGCAGCTCGGCGGCAGCGAGCCCGACGAGCTCGCCGCCTGCGCGCGCGTGGTCGAAGCCGCGGGCTACGACGAGGTGAACCTCAACATCGGCTGTCCCAGCGAGCGCGTGCAGCGCGGCGCCTTCGGCGCCTGCCTGATGGCAGAGCCCGATTTGGTGGCGGACTGCGTGCGCGCCATGCGCGAGGCGG